>NZ_JAMMDE010000002.1:0-96208 GCF_051700745.1 Salmonella sp. NW884
TCGAACAAAGTGGGGCTGGAATCAGACCCGCAGAACTTCCTGCTGATGCACGCGATGGGCCCGAACGTGGCGGGGGTTATCGGTTCGGCCATTGCGGCGGGCGTGATGCTGAAATATGTGCTGGCGATGTAATCCAATCTAATCGGGAGCAGTGATTCTGCTCCCGCAAAATGAGGACACAGTAATGAGTGAAATGGTTGCGTTTTGGCAAGGTACATCCATGCCATCCAGAGAAACCATCTTGCGTTATGTTGTTGAGACGGTGAATCAGATAACTGAGCTTGAGCCAGCGCTGCATTTGCTGCCGTGGTCTGGCGTCAACTCAGCAATATATGAGCAACGTTTTGCACAGTGTTACGACGAGGGGCTTTGTGCCGCACAGACGTCGGCACCGAATGTTCCGCAGGGGATTCTGCCATCAACCGATTGGGCTCAGGGTATCGGGTTACTCTGTTTTGCCGCAGGGTATATGAGCGCAGGCGAGCGGCCATTAACACACAATCAGTTATGCGATTTCGTCAAACAGGCGGCTGTTGGTTTATCGCCGATTGAGGGGGAGGCGGCGAGCGGTTTCTCGACGGTACGTAGTATTGCATTACCCGTATTCAGGCGATTACAACGCGATGGTCACGCGTCTCGGGTCCTGCTGTTACAAACGTTGCTGCATCTGGTCGCCTGGAAAAGCGCATCGCAGTATGCGCGTCAACAGGCGCAACGACTGCTCTGGATGGGCGGCATTCTGGGGGAAGGGGGCGAGTCTGGCTTATTGGCACTCGATAAGGCGCTGCGTGAAGAGGCCGTCGGGGAGAAAAGTCTCCCCGCTCTGCTGATCTTCACGAGTTTCCTGGCGCATTTTCCGGCAGGGCCAGTCTTTATTGACTAGCCGTCGAACGACGCAGGCAAAAGCTGCGTCGTTTTAGTTCGACGCCGGGTATTCCTGCACCGTCACCTGGAACGTGAGCTGCTTATCATCCCGCATTACCACGACCGGAATGACGGAGCCCGGGCGGATTTCCGCCACCTGATCCATCGTCTCCAGCGCGGACACGGCGGGTTTATTATTGACCGAAATAATCAAATCATTAACCTGAATACCGGCAAGCGCGGCGGGGCCGTTTGGCGTCACTTCATTAACGACAATGCCCTGAATCGGGTCCATGCCGCTACCCTGCTGCGCGTGCAGCGGCGCGATTTCTCGTCCGCCAATACCGATATAGCCGCGAATCACGCGACCGTCGCGGATAAGCTTATCCATAATTTTCGTGGCTAGCTGGAAGGGAATCGCAAAACCAAGGCCTTCCGGCGTTTCGCCATCGTTACTCTTATCAAAAGAGAGGGTGTTGATCCCCATCAGTTCGCCTAACGAGTTGACCAGCGCGCCGCCGGAATTACCGTGGTTAATCGAGGCGTCGGTCTGGAGAAAATTCTGTCGCCCCGTCGGGTTCAGGCCGATACGACCCGTTGCGCTGATGATTCCCTGGGTGATGGTCTGTCCCAGATTATATGGGTTGCCGATAGCCAGTACGACGTCGCCAATATGCGGTGTACGCTTTGTATTAATCGGGATGGTAGGCAGCCCGCCAGTGGCGTTGATCTTCAGCACCGCCAGGTCGGTAAGCGAATCGGAGCCAACCAGTAGCGCTTCAAAGACGCGGCCATCCTGTAGCGCGACGATAATCTGATCGGCATCGTTAATCACGTGCTTGTTGGTAATAATATAACCACGTTGATCCATGATCACGCCGGAACCCAGCGTGCGGATCTCCAGTTGATTATGCGCGGTACTGTTCATACTGCGGTTATAGACGTTGACGACGGCAGGCGCGGCGCGGCGAACCGCAAAATTATAACTGGCTGGCGTCTCATCGGTACTGTCGAATTGCGGGACGGTGATAGGATTAATTTTGCGCAAAGAAGGCATGACGGCCAACAGAATAGCGCCGACAATTAAACCTATTGCGACCGAACGTAAGAGCTTCACAAACATGATGGAGGCGTCGTTAAAAAAGGGAACGGCAGCAGCATACCATGAGTTAACCGGACATCACATCGCAGGCTGATGCCCGGTTTAAGACAGGATTAGCGCAGCAATAGATAAATGTTCTCGTTGCCGCGTACTACCTGAAGAGCAATGATGGACGGTTTTGCCGCCATCACTTTGCGCATTTCGGCGATAGAACTGATGCGATCGCGATTAACGCCGATGATAACATCATCTTTTTGCAAACCGGCCTGCGCGGCAGGACTGCTTTTTTCGACGCTATCAACCTTAACGCCTTTCGTCCCGTCTTTCAGTTGGCCGTCGCTCAACGTCGCGCCTTGCAACGCCGGGGCGATCATTTCGGCGCTGGCGGAAGAAGAGGTATTGGAATCCAGCGTGACTTCCACCTCCAGCGGCTTACCATCGCGCAGCAGGCCCAGCTTCACTTTCGTGCCCGGTTCGGTGGTGGCGATACGTGAACGCAGTTCGGCAAAGCTATTCAGCTGCTTACCGTTAAGACTGATAATCACGTCTCCGGATTTCACCCCGGCCTTCGCCGAACCTGAATTGGGTAAAACCTCGCTGACAAAAGCGCCACGCTGAACGTTCAGTTTGAATGCCTTGGCGATATCAGCGGTCATTTCAGTGCCTTTAATTCCCAGCAATCCGCGTTTGATTTCGCCGAACTGAATCAACTGCTGCGCCAGCGTCTGCGCCATATTGGAAGGAATAGCAAAGCCAATGCCGATGCTCCCGCCCCCTGGCGCGAGGATCGCGGTATTAATCCCGATCAGCTCGCCGTTCAGGTTAAGCAGCGCGCCGCCGGAGTTGCCGCGGTTAATAGAGGCATCGGTTTGAATAAAGTTCTCAAGCCCTTCCAGATTAAGCCCGCTGCGTCCCAGCGCTGAAATAATCCCGGAGGTGGCGGTTTGTCCAAGACCAAACGGATTACCGACCGCCACGGCGAAATCGCCGACGCGGAGTTTGTCGGAATCGGCGATGGCAATTTGCGTTAACTTGCTGGGATTCTGAATTTGTAACAGAGCGATATCGCTCTGGTCGTCGCCGCCGATCAGCTTCGCGTCGAATTCGCGTCCGTCATTCAGTTGAATACTGATCTTCTGTGCCTGATTAATCACATGATTATTGGTTAATACATAGCCTTTCGCGGCATCGATAATCACCCCCGAACCGAGTCCTTCAAACGGCTGGGACGGCTGGTCTGGCAGATCCTCGCCAAAGAATTTTTTAAACTCCTCCGGCACTTTTTGGCTCTGGGCGGCGGTTCCCTCGACTTTTACGCTGACGACAGCAGGCAGCACTTTCTCCAGCATAGGGGCAAGGCTTGGCAGCGTCGCCTGGCCTGGCACCTGGCCTGGTATCGATGCAAGGGCTGGAAACGGCGCCGAAAGAGTTAACCCGACACTTAACGCTAATGCACTTAACAGCTGGGTGTGTTTTTTCATGGATGCTGCTCTCGTACCTTGAATGAACGGATAGACAATTCAAAACAGATTGATGTTATTGAATTTTCAGCCTGGTAACAATGATAATAGCTGGGACAGGAAAGATAGAGAGAGGGCGCAAGCGATGCGCCCGATAAATTTCTTAACGGCGTGCGATTAATCGCGTTTCGCGCCGCTACGTAACAGGCCAGACGCGCCTTCAGAATAATCACGTGGCATTTGTACTGGCGCCTGATCGTTGCTCGCCTCAGACTCCGCCAGACGGTTACGGAACGGATTCGACTCCGCAGACATTTCCGGCAGCAGGCTGCTGGAGCTTTTCGCCATATGCTGATACAGCTGGCGGTAATCATGCGCCATGGTATCCAGCAGTTCCGCGCTGCGAGCAAAGTGGCTAACCAGCTCTTCACGGTACTCTTCCAGCTCAGCTTTGTTTTTTTCCAGTTCGTACTGCAATGCCTGCTGTTGACGTAACTTACGATTACCAAAACGCATGGCCACGGCACCAATGATGATACCGACGACTAATCCAATTAGCGCATATTCCCAGGTCATGAACATCTCCCGTTGTCTTATGTTTCCGTAGGGTGTTGGCTCCAGGCTCCATGCCCGCGCCTGATTATGCCACTATAACCGCTAATTCCGTAGAAGTGGAATCCCGACAGCATATCGCGTAGTGTAGAACGGCCTTTTTTTCGTCAGCCGTGAACGACGGCACATCGATTTTCAAGGA
This sequence comes from Salmonella sp. NW884, assembly GCF_051700745.1. Classification (NCBI taxonomy): domain Bacteria; kingdom Pseudomonadati; phylum Pseudomonadota; class Gammaproteobacteria; order Enterobacterales; family Enterobacteriaceae; genus Salmonella; species Salmonella sp. NW884. The sequence goes on from NZ_JAMMDE010000002.1 coordinate 4,181, forward strand.
ATAACAATAACATTATGCAAAGCCTTTCCCCTACATCGCGTTATCTCCAGGCACTCAACGAAGGCACCCATCAGCCTGACGACGTACAGAAAGAGGCGGTCGACCGTTTGGAAACCCTTTATCAGGCGCTCACCGCGAAAAAATCGTCGGCTACGCCACCCGGCGGTCTGATAGCGCGACTGGGGAAATTATTAGGCAAAAACGAACCGGACGTGCAAATACCGGTTCGCGGGCTGTATATGTGGGGGGGCGTGGGGCGCGGCAAAACATGGCTCATGGATCTCTTCTACCACAGCCTGCCGGGCGAGCGAAAACTACGCCTGCATTTTCATCGGTTTATGCTGCGCGTGCATGAAGAGCTTACCGCGTTACAGGGACAGATCGATCCGTTAGACATTATTGCCGATCGGTTTAAAACCGAGACGGACGTACTGTGTTTCGATGAGTTTTTCGTCACCGATATTACCGACGCCATGCTGCTGGGCGGTTTAATGAAAGCGCTGTTTGCACGCGGCATTACGCTGGTCGCGACCTCCAATATTCCGCCGGATGAACTCTACCGCAACGGTTTGCAACGCGCCCGCTTCCTGCCGGCTATCGATGCCATTAAACAGCACTGCGATATTATGAATGTGGACGCCGGCGTCGATTACCGACTGCGGACGCTGACGCAGGCCCATTTATGGCTAACGCCGCTTAATGATGAAACCCGGCGGCAAATGGATAAACTGTGGCTGGCGTTAGCGGGGGCTGCGCGCGAGCACGCTCCGACGCTGGAAATCAATCATCGCCCTTTATCCACCCTGGGCGTTGAAAACCAAACGTTAGCGGTCTCTTTCGCTACGCTGTGCGTCGAGGCCCGCAGCCAGCATGATTACATTGCGCTCTCAAGGTTATTTCACACGGTTCTGCTGTTTGACGTGCCGGTCATGACGCCGCTGATGGAGAACGAAGCGCGCCGCTTTATTGCGCTGGTGGATGAGTTTTACGAGCGCCACGTTAAGCTGGTGGTCAGCGCCGCCGCGCCGTTATATGAAATTTATCAGGGGGAGCGGCTCAAGTTTGAATTTCAGCGCTGTCTGTCACGCCTGCAAGAGATGCAGAGTGCGGAGTACCTCAAGCGGGAGCATATGCCGTAAGCCGGACAAGCGCAGCGTCCCGGCATTGTGCGGTATTATATCTGTGCAACCTCCCCGACCGAGGGTGAACCAGGCCTGAACAAAACCCGCGGCAAATCGCAAAAAGGGGTCGATCTTTGACCTGGACTTCTCTATAATCCTGCGACCCCACGTTACAAGAGAGTTTTTTCCCAAACTTTCTCTGTGCCGGCCAAACATATCCGAGGGGGTAGGTTTACCGGACTTTGTCGTGTGAACCTCAACTATTTAAAACGTTTGGGTGTTCACCAACGTGTAACTTATTTATTTGGGTAAGCTTTTAATGAAAACTTTTACAGCTAAACCAGAAACCGTAAAACGCGACTGGTATGTTGTTGACGCGACCGGTAAAACTCTGGGCCGTCTGGCTACTGAACTGGCTCGTCGCCTGCGCGGTAAGCACAAAGCGGAATACACTCCGCACGTAGATACCGGTGATTACATCATCGTTCTGAACGCTGACAAAGTTGCTGTAACCGGCAACAAGCGTACTGACAAAGTGTACTATCACCACACCGGCCACATCGGTGGTATCAAACAAGCGACCTTTGAAGAGATGATTGCCCGCCGTCCTGAGCGTGTGATTGAAATCGCGGTTAAAGGCATGCTGCCAAAAGGCCCGCTGGGTCGTGCTATGTTCCGTAAACTGAAAGTTTACGCGGGCAACGAGCACAACCACGCGGCACAGCAACCGCAAGTTCTTGACATCTAATCGGGATTATAGGCAATGGCTGAAAATCAATACTACGGCACTGGTCGCCGCAAAAGTTCCGCAGCTCGCGTGTTCATCAAACCGGGCAACGGTAAAATCGTTATCAACCAACGTTCTCTGGAACAGTACTTCGGTCGTGAAACTGCCCGCATGGTAGTTCGTCAGCCGCTGGAACTGGTCGACATGGTTGAGAAACTGGATCTGTACATCACTGTTAAAGGTGGTGGTATCTCTGGTCAGGCTGGTGCGATCCGTCACGGTATCACCCGCGCTCTGATGGAGTACGACGAGTCCCTGCGTGGCGAACTGCGTAAAGCTGGCTTCGTTACTCGTGACGCTCGTCAGGTTGAACGTAAGAAAGTCGGCCTGCGTAAAGCACGTCGTCGTCCGCAGTTCTCCAAACGTTAATGGGTTTCTGCTTCGGCAGACAACTGTTAGCGAAAAAACCCGCTTCGGCGGGTTTTTTTATGGCTAAAGTCCGAATCCAGTCTCTTTTCCTCCCTATCTTTAGCATTATTCTCATCTTATTCATCTTTCATGCACGCTCAGAGAAAAGGAAGTCGCAGTGGGATTTTTTAACGCATTGTTTACTAAGAAAGAGTCGTTAATGCTGTCGAATAAATGGGAATTCTTTATAACAACGGTGGATGACCATGTTACGGGGATACGTGTGGATATCGGCGCCATTCAGGATGAAAAATTTGATCGCCTTATCCATACCTGGTTCTTACGTGTTCATTACACCAACTGTTATGAAAATGGTTTACCGCAGCCCGATGAAACACAGCGTTTAAATCGTATAGAGGACTGGCTTGATGAAAAGGGGAAGACGTTTCCGATCTGGCTGGTGGGTGTGGTTACCCAACAAGGCTGGCGCGATTTTGTGTTCATGTCGGAAGAGGATCTTAACTGGGAAAAGACGCTGGATAAATTGCTCGCTGGTGGCCCGGAAATCTCTTTTAGTTATAGAGAGAGTCACAATGATAAAGGAAACTTTTACCGCCAGTTCTTGTATCCAACCCGATACGACTGGAACTGGATACACGATTCCCGCGTGTGCCGGGGATTACAGGAACAAGGTGATGATCTGACGCTTCCGCGCGCTATTGATTATTATGCGACATTGCCTACAGAAGTCGCCGCGCGCGACCTGGCGCAAGATATTGCTGCATTACCGTATGGCATAACGCTGGTCAGTATTCGAATGAATGACCCGCAACAGGGGTTTATGGCGTCTTTTATCAGCACCGATGCTCCGCAACAATGGCATATGACAGAAATCACTTGCCAGCTTACCGATCTGGCTGAAAAACATGGCGGCAGTTTTGATGGCTGGGGCGCACCGGTAGTACAGGCATAACAGGCGAAAGACAATATCTCAGGTGGGGCGAGCATTTCAGACCAGGAATATCTCTTTTTCCTCATTTCCAGAATCGACTCACCACAAAGGTCACAAAATCTGGTAAACTATCATCCAATTTTCTGCCCAAATAGCGGGGAATGTTCATTTTTTGTCTCGTTTCTGAGCAATGATGGCTTTTTTCGCCCTGGGTGACATAACATCTGGCTGGTCACATTGTGGCTGGTAGCAGTAAAAATTCTGAATATACCTGGAGGTTTTCATGGCTGTCGCTGCCAACAAACGTTCGGTAATGACGCTGTTTTCTGGTCCTACTGACATCTATAGCCATCAGGTCCGCATTGTGTTGGCTGAAAAGGGTGTTAGTTTTGAGATCGAACATGTGGAAAAGGACAATCCACCTCAGGATCTGATTGACCTCAACCCGAATCAAAGCGTTCCGACACTGGTGGATCGTGAGCTGACCCTGTGGGAATCTCGCATCATTATGGAATATCTGGATGAGCGTTTCCCTCATCCGCCGCTGATGCCGGTTTATCCGGTCGCGCGCGGTGAAAGCCGTCTGTACATGCACCGTATTGAAAAAGACTGGTATACGCTGATGAACGTCATCGTAAACGGGTCTGCTTCCGAGGCCGACTCTGCGCGTAAACAACTGCGTGAAGAGCTGCTGGCGATTGCGCCGGTATTTGGTCAGAAACCGTATTTCCTGAGCGACGAATTCAGCCTGGTTGATTGCTACCTGGCGCCTCTCCTGTGGCGTTTACCGCAGTTGGGTATTGAATTCAGCGGCGCAGGGGCGAAAGAGCTGAAAGGCTATATGACCCGCGTCTTTGAACGTGATTCTTTCCTGGCTTCTTTAACCGAAGCTGAACGTGAAATGCGCCTCGGTCGGGGTTAACCTGTATGGATTTGTCACAGTTGACGCCGCGTCGTCCTTATCTGTTGCGTGCTTTCTACGAGTGGTTGCTGGATAACCAGTTGACCCCGCATCTGGTGGTGGATGTGATGCTGCCTGGCGTGCATGTCCCTATGGAATATGCGCGCGATGGGCAAATCGTCCTCAATATTGCGCCGCGGGCGGTAGGTAATCTGGAGCTGTCTAATGATGAAGTGCGTTTTAATGCGCGCTTCGGCGGCGTTCCCCGTCAGGTTTCTGTGCCTTTGGCTGCGGTGCTGGCGATTTACGCCCGTGAAAACGGCGCAGGCACCATGTTTGAGCCTGAAGCCGCCTATGATGAAGACGTTGTCAGCTTAAATGATGATGACAATACCGCAGGCGCGGAAAGCGAGACCGTGATGTCCGTCATTGATGGCGATAAGCCCGACCACGATGACGACAGTAGTCCTGATGACGAGCCGCCTCCGCCGCGTGGCGGACGTCCGGCGCTACGCGTAGTAAAATAATCAACAGGCCCTGAAGGGCCTGTTTTGTTTGGTCTCCTCGCGGGTTCACCCTGCTTTTGAAGCTGTGTTACGATAAGCTTGCTATTATTTGCCACCGACCACTCATGAATGGACGTTATGAACGCATTTGATTCGCAAGCAGAAGATTCACCGACATCCCTCGGGCGTAGTTTGCGCCGCCGCCCGCTGGCGCGTAAAAAACTGTCTGAAATGGTTGAGGAAGAGCTGGAGCAGATGATCCGCCGTCATGAGTTTGGCGAGGGAGAACAGCTACCGTCTGAACGTGAATTAATGGCCTTCTTCAATGTGGGACGTCCCTCCGTGCGTGAAGCGTTAGCTGCGCTGAAGCGTAAAGGTCTGGTGCAAATCAATAACGGCGAACGCGCCCGCGTCTCGCGCCCCTCCGCTGATACCATCATCAGTGAACTGTCGGGTATGGCGAAAGATTTTCTTACTCATCCTGGCGGCATCGCTCACTTTGAACAGCTACGGCTTTTCTTTGAATCCAGCCTGGTACGCTATGCGGCGGAACATGCTACCGACGAGCAGATCGCGTTGTTAACGAAAGCGCTGGAAATTAATAGCCAGTCGCTGGATGACAACGCGCTGTTTATTCGTTCAGATGTCGAGTTTCACCGGGTGCTGGCTGAAATTCCCGGCAATCCGATCTTTATGGCTATTCATGTTGCTCTGCTGGACTGGCTAATCGCCGCTCGCCCAAGCGTTCCCGATCGTGAGCTGCATGAACATAATAACGTGAGTTATCAACAGCATATTGTGATTGTTGATGCCATTCGCCAGCGAGATCCCGATAAAGCGGATCGCGCTCTGCAAACCCACCTCAATAGCGTTTCCGCTACCTGGCACGCGCTCGGTAAAAAAAGTCAAAAAATGCGGTAGCGATCGCACCTCCGATCCCGGTTTAGTGAAGCAGATCGCACTATAAGCGTTCTGTATTATTTGCTGCTTATTTGATCTGGTATAACAGGTATAAAGGTAGGTAGTTAATATATTCATCATCCGTAGAGGTAGGTATGGCAAAAGCATTGCAAGGCGTAATGGCGGCGTTGTTGACCCCATTTGATCATCAGCAGCAACTGGATAGCGAAAGCCTGCGCCGTCTGGTGCGTTTTAACATCGGGCAGGGTATCGACGGGCTGTACGTTGGCGGTTCCACCGGGGAAGCATTCGTACAGAGCCTTGCTGAAAGAGAGCAGGTACTGGAGATTGTCGCCGAAGAGGCGAAGGGAAAAATCACGCTGATCGCCCATGTCGGGACGGTAAGCACCGCAGAAAGCCAGCAGCTTGCCAGCGCCGCAAAGCGTTACGGTTTTGATGCGGTCTCTGCGGTGACGCCTTTTTATTACCCTTTCAGTTTTGAAGAGCACTGTGACCATTATCGGGCAATCATTGATTCCGCAGATGGATTGCCGATGGTGGTATACAACATTCCGGCGTTAAGCGGCGTAAAACTTACCCTCGATCAGATCAATACGCTGGTGACATTACCGGGCGTGAGCGCGCTGAAGCAAACCTCCGGCGATCTCTTCCAGATGGAGCAGATCCGCCGCGCGCATCCGGATCTGGTGCTGTACAACGGTTATGACGAAATCTTCGCTTCCGGTCTGCTGGCGGGCGCGGACGGCGGTATCGGCAGCACATACAACATTATGGGCTGGCGTTATCAGGGGATTGTTCAGGCATTGCGTGAGGGTGATATGGCGAAAGCGCAGCGTCTGCAAACCGAGTGCAATAAGGTTATTGATTTACTGATTAAAACCGGCGTATTCCGCGGCCTGAAAACGGTCCTGCATTATATGGATGTGCTATCGGTGCCGCTGTGTCGTAAACCGTTTGCGCCTGTTGATGAAAAATACCTGCCGGCGCTCAAGACGCTGGCTCAACAACTGATGGAAGAAAAGGCGTAACAGCATAATGCCGGGGGCGCTACGCTTGCCCGGCCTACAACAGTGTGAACAGTAGGCCGGATAAGGCGGAGCCGCCATTCGGCATAACGACAACAAAAATCGTCGGGAGAGTAAAATGAGTACTTCTACCCAAAACATCCCGTGGTATCGCCATCTCAACCGGGCGCAGTGGCGGGCATTTTCCGCTGCCTGGCTGGGATATCTGCTTGATGGTTTTGATTTTGTGTTGATTGCTCTTGTACTGACTGAGGTACAAAGCGAATTTGGGCTGACGACGGTACAGGCGGCAAGCCTGATTTCTGCGGCTTTTATCTCTCGCTGGTTCGGCGGGTTATTACTGGGCGCGATGGGCGATCGCTATGGGCGTCGTCTGGCGATGGTCAGCAGCATCATTCTGTTTTCGGTGGGAACCCTGGCATGCGGGTTTGCGCCCGGTTACACCACCATGTTCATCGCCCGACTGGTGATTGGTATGGGCATGGCGGGCGAATATGGTTCCAGCGCGACCTATGTGATTGAAAGCTGGCCAAAACATTTACGCAATAAAGCCAGCGGTTTTCTGATTTCCGGCTTCTCCGTCGGCGCGGTCGTTGCCGCGCAGGTGTACAGCCTGGTGGTGCCTGTCTGGGGCTGGCGCGCGCTGTTTTTCATTGGCATTTTGCCAATTATCTTCGCTCTCTGGCTGCGGAAAAACATTCCGGAAGCGGAAGACTGGAAAGAGAAACACGCGGGTAAAGCGCCGGTACGCACGATGGTCGACATTCTTTATCGGGGCGAGCATCGCATCATCAACATTTTAATGACTTTCGCCGCCGCCGCTGCGCTGTGGTTCTGTTTTGCCGGTAACCTACAAAATGCTGCGATTGTGGCGGGGCTGGGACTACTGTGCGCGGTTATCTTTATCAGCTTTATGGTGCAGAGCAGCGGTAAACGCTGGCCCACTGGCGTCATGCTGATGCTGGTGGTACTGTTTGCTTTCCTCTATTCCTGGCCGATTCAGGCGCTATTACCCACTTATCTGAAAACCGAGCTGGCCTACGATCCGCATACGGTGGCGAATGTCCTGTTCTTTAGCGGATTTGGCGCGGCGGTTGGTTGCTGCGTAGGCGGTTTTCTTGGCGACTGGCTGGGAACGCGTAAAGCATATGTCTGTAGCCTGCTGGCCTCGCAAATCCTCATTATTCCGGTCTTTGCGATTGGCGGCACAAACGTCTGGGTTCTGGGTCTGCTACTGTTTTTCCAACAGATGTTGGGGCAGGGGATTGCCGGGATTCTACCGAAACTGATCGGCGGTTACTTCGATACCGATCAGCGCGCGGCGGGGCTGGGCTTTACTTATAACGTCGGCGCGCTCGGCGGCGCGCTGGCGCCGATCCTGGGAGCGCTGATCGCTCAACGTCTGGATTTGGGCACTGCGCTGGCATCGCTCTCTTTCAGCCTGACGTTTGTCGTGATCCTGCTTATTGGGCTTGATATGCCGTCTCGCGTACAGCGTTGGCTACGTCCGGAAGCGTTACGCACCCACGATGCTATTGACGACAAACCGTTCAGCGGAGCCGTACCGCTTGGCAGTGGTAAAGGTGCCTTTGTAAAAACGAAAAGTTAATCCGCTTGCCCGGTTTTCAACCGGGCAATATTTGTAAGGGAGTAGTATGTCGTTACTTGAACAACTGGATAAAAATATTGCCGCTTCTGGCGGCCTGATTGTCTCCTGCCAGCCCGTTCCGGGCAGTCCGCTGGATAAGCCGGAGATTGTAGCGGCAATGGCGTTGGCAGCGGAACAGGCGGGCGCGGTTGCGGTGCGTATTGAAGGCATAGACAACCTGCGTATGACCCGCTCGCTCGTTTCGGTACCCATTATCGGCATTATCAAACGCGATCTGGACGACTCTCCAGTGCGCATTACCCCTTTTCTCGACGATGTAGATGCGCTGGCACAGGCCGGAGCAGCTATTATCGCCGTTGATGGAACCGCTCGGCAACGGCCGGTAGCCGTTGAGGCGTTGTTGGCGCGCATTCATCACCACCATCTACTGGCGATGGCCGACTGCTCATCCGTGGACGATGGTCTCGCCTGTCAACGGTTGGGCGCGGACATTATCGGCACGACGATGTCTGGCTACACCGCCCCCGATACGCCGGAGGAACCCGATCTGCCCTTAGTCAAAGCGTTGCATGACGCCGGATGCCGGGTAATAGCCGAAGGGCGCTATAACTCGCCAGCACTGGCGGCGGAGGCGATCCGCTATGGCGCATGGGCGGTGACGGTGGGGTCCGCCATTACCCGTCTGGAACATATCTGTGGATGGTATAACGACGCATTAAAAAAGGCGGCGTCATGACTACGTTAGCAATCGATATTGGCGGTACTAAACTTGCCGCCGCGCTCATCGACAACAACTTGCGCATTAGCCAGCGTCGCGAGCTACCAACCCCCGCGAGCAAAACGCCGGATGCGTTACGTGAAGCATTAAAGGCGCTGGTTGAACCACTACGGGCAGAGGCGCGTCAGGTAGCGATAGCTTCTACCGGGATCATTCAGGAAGGGATGCTGCTGGCGCTAAACCCCCATAATCTGGGCGGCTTGCTACACTTTCCGTTAGTACAAACACTGGAAACGATCGCTGGCCTGCCGACGCTGGCGGTGAACGACGCGCAGGCGGCGGCCTGGGCGGAGTATCACGCGCTCCCTGATGATATCCGCGATATGGTATTTATCACCGTTTCAACCGGCGTTGGCGGCGGCGTTGTCTGCGACGGCAAACTCCTTACCGGAAAAGGCGGTCTGGCCGGGCATCTGGGACACACCCTGGCGGACCCACACGGTCCCGTATGCGGCTGTGGACGCGTTGGCTGCATAGAGGCCATCGCCTCCGGACGAGGGATGGCCGCGGCGGCGCGGGACGATCTGGCGGGATGCGACGCCAAAACCCTATTTATTCGCGCTGGCGAAGGTCATCAGCAGGCGCGACATCTGGTAAGCCAATCCGCGCAGGTAATAGCGCGGATGATCGCCGATGTGAAAGCGACTACCGACTGCCAGTGTGTGGTCATTGGCGGCAGCGTAGGGTTAGCTGAGGGATACCTGGAGCAGGTTCGCGCGTTTTTGATGCAAGAGCCTGCGCCTTATCACGTGGCGCTGAGCGCCGCTCGCTATCGGCATGACGCAGGATTATTAGGCGCTGCGTTGTTAGCTCAAGGAGACACATTATGATGATGGGGGAAGTACAGTCGTTGCCTTCTTGCGGGTTGCATCCGCGATTGTTGGATGCCTTGACTCTCGCGCTGGCGGCAAGGCCGCAGGAGAAAGCGCCGGGGCGCTATGAATTGCAGGGCGACAATGTCTTTATGAATGTAATGCAGTTAACGACGCAAATGCCGGCCGAGAAGAAAGCGGAATTGCATGAACAATACATTGATATTCAGCTACTACTAACCGGCGTCGAGCGTATTGCGTTTGGGATGTCCGGTGCCGCTCGCCAGTGCGAGGGGATGCACGTTGAAGAGGATTACCAGCTTTGTAGTCAAATTGCCGACGAGCAGACTATTACGCTGCAAGCGGGGATGTTTGCTGTGTTTATGCCAGGAGAACCGCATAAACCGGGATGTGCAGTGGGTGAGCCGGATGACATCAAGAAAGTGGTAGTGAAAGTACGCGCCAGTCTGCTGGCGGCCTGAATCTCTTGCCGGAGCAGTCTTCCGAACGCAGCCCCTTACGGGCTGCGTGGTGAATGTGCCGGAGAGCGCGGGTATGACGGGTTAACGCTTAAACGTCACGGCTTCCGGCTGGGTCAGGTGCAGCGTCGTCTGGCTCGGCACCGTCTCGGCAATCACTCGCCCGTGGCGAATCGAGTAACGCGCAGGCGTCTGGCGACGTACCGCATCGAATCCATTCTCAGCGGGTAAGATAACCAGATTCGCGGCATTGCCGACGCTCAGACCGTAGTCCTGCAGGTGCAAAGTTTTTGCGCTGTGGATAGTGATCAGATTTAACCCGTCGTTGATTTGCCCATACCCCATCAACTGGCAAACGTGTAACCCCATATGCAGCACCTGCAGCATATTGGCGGTGCCTAATGGATACCACGGGTCGAAGACGTCATCATGGCCAAAGCAGACGTTGATCCCCGCTTCCAGCATCTCTTTCACCCGCGTGACGCCACGACGTTTCGGGTAAGTGTCAAACCGTCCTTGCAGATGAATATTCACCAGCGGGTTGGCGACGAAGTTAATCCCCGACATTTTCAACAGGCGGAACAAGCGTGACGCATACGCGCCGTTGTACGAGTGCATAGCCGTGGTATGGCTGGCGGTCACGCGCGCCCCCATGCCATCACGATGCGCCAGCGCCGCGACCGTTTCGACAAAGCGAGACTGCTCGTCATCAATTTCGTCGCAGTGCACATCGATCAAGCGATCGTATTTCTGCGCCAGGGCGAAGGTTTTGTGCAGCGATTCAACGCCATATTCCCGCGTGAACTCAAAGTGCGGAATGGCGCCAATAACGTCAGCGCCCAAACGCACGGCTTCCTCTAACAGCGCTTCACCGTTAGGATAAGACAGAATACCTTCTTGCGGAAAGGCGACAATTTGCAGGTCTACCCACGGCGCAACCTCTTGCTTCACTTCCAGCATGGCTTTCAGCGCGGTGAGCGTAGGATCTGAAACGTCAACGTGAGTACGAACGTACTGGATGCCGTTAGCCATCTGCCATTTCAGGGTCTGCATCGCGCGCGCTTTCACATCTTCATGCGTGAGCATTGCTTTACGTTCTGCCCAGCGCTCAATCCCTTCAAACAGTGTGCCGGACTGGTTCCAGCTCGGTTCACCCGCCGTTTGCGTGGTATCCAGGTGGATATGTGGCTCAACAAACGGTGGAATAGCCAGACCGCCTTCGGCATCAAGCACTTCGCCCTGCGGTAACGATGCGGCTTCCTGAGGCTCAATCCGGCTAAAGCGCCCGTTTTCAATCGTAATCTGCCATAATCCTTCGTGTCCCTGCAGACGCGCCTGACGAATGGTGATGTTATTGTTCTGCATGGCTGACCTCTGGTGATTTAGCAAGGCTGCGGTTGAAAAGTGGACTCAGCAGGATATAGCTGAAGACGCCGCCGAGTACGGCGTTGACGGGCACAATACCAGGAACATAATGTCCGGCGGCGATGCCCAGCGCGACGGAAAGAATAGCAATCCAGTTAACGGGAATAAAGCGCACGGTGTTGAAGTCGGCATAGCGGCGACGGTTCAACAGATAGTCGGCAATAATCACTCCGCCAATCGGTGGGATGGCAGATGACAGGAACGTCAGCCAGCCGACAAAATTATTGTAAAGCCACAGCGCGCACACGGTACCGATAATCCCGTTCACCACCGACAGCGTACGGCTGGAAAGACCGGTAATATTGGCGAAGCCCAGACCCGATGCGTACAGCGCGTTATCGTTGGTGGTCCAGATATTCAGGCCAAGCACCACGATCGCGGGCAGCAGCAGCCCCTGCGCTATCATCACGTCAGAGATATCCGCCTGACCGACGGCGGCAGCGCCTGCCGCGCCAAAGATAAACATCAGCGAGTTGCCGAGGAAAAAAGCGACCATCGCAATCAGTACGGCGCTTTTGGCATGACGCCCGAAGCGGACGAAGTCAGCGGTCAATGTACCGGCGCTGACAAACGAGCCCACCACCAGCGCCAGCGCGCTGGAAAAATCCAGCGGCGTCTGCGGCACTATCGTTTTTAAATGCTCCAGCCCACCCACGCCGCTGACCGCCAGCCAGACGGAGTAGCTGCCCAGAATCACGATCGCGGGTACGGCAATGATAGACAAAATGGTCAACGCCGAGATGCCGAAAAAAATGGTCAGGGTCATCAGTAGACCCGAAACGGCAATCAGAATATTGGCATCAATGCCCGTCGCTTTACTGACCGGAATAGCGAACATCGCTACGCCAACGCCAAACCAGCCCACTTGAGTACCGCCTAGCAGTAGCGAGGGAAGCCATGAGCCTTTAACGCCAAAGGAGTAACGTGCAAGGAGGTGGGTGGAGAGTCCGGTTTTTGCGCCGATGTAACCAAGAAATGCAGTGTAGATACCGAGGAGGAGATTACCGAAGAGAACTGCGAGGAAGAAATCATTATAAGAAAGACCGGTGCCGAGTGTCCCTCCGGTCCACATACTGGCGGAAAAAAACGTTAAACCCAACATGACAAACGTCAGTGGAATCACGCCCTTCCGCGCCGCCAGAGGGACGGGGCCCTGGCTATAATTGTTGTCCTGCGACACAACGCCTCCATGAATTTTGCTCAAAAAATCCGCCGCATAATATACAGTTCTCAAAATAAAGCAAACGTTTTCGTATGATATTTTTTTGATAATTATTCATGGCATTAATGGTTCGCTAGTTTTTCTCCGTTGTCAGTGAACCACCGCGTGTGAGCTGAGTTTCCAGCATGGTTTGCGAACGAATAAGTTCGTCTGTGAGTAATTTTTCGTCGGGCAACTGCACTTTGTACTCGCTCGCCATGATGGTGTTTGGCAGGCCAGTCAGCGCGTAATGCGCTTCCCCCGCGCCTTTCCCTGCGCACAAAACCAGGCCGACTGGCGGGTTTTCTCCGGGCATTGTCCAGTGCTCTTTGGCATAGTTCAGGTACATATTCATCTGCCCGGCATCCGCATAACCGAATTTGCCTACCTTCAGGTCAACGAGCAACAGGCAGCGCAAGCGACGATGGAAGAACAGCAGGTCGACGCGGAACCAGCTATCGTCTATGCGTAGTCGGCGTTGGCGGCCAACAAAAGCAAAATCGTCACCAAGCTCCAGCATAAAGTCCATCAGGTGGCTGAGCAGCGCGTCTTCGAGATCTGATTCGGAATATTCGTCCTTCAGGTTAAGAAATTCCAGAATGAACGGGTCGCGTATGGCTTGCTCCGGCAAAACGTTTGGCTCGGCGGGTGCAGGCTGCTGCAACATGGCGGATTTGTCGTGGGACAGTAGCGTTCGTTCGTAAAATTGAGTGGCGATTTGCCTGTCGAGTTGCCGTACGGACCAGCCGTTACGTAGCGTCTCTTTCTCGTAAAAAGTGCGGGCATTGGGATTTTTTACCGACAGCAGACGCACATAAGCTGACCAGAGAAGAGGGAATGTTTTGGCGAGCGGTATGAGATTTGAAGATTCCGCAGACAGTGTCTGCGGAATTTCAATGTGTTGAAAACAAAGATAAAATGTACGAATTTGCCATAGGTTTCTGGTGGAAAAACCGCGCTTATAGCGCTGACTTAAATCTACCGATAATCGTTCGATAAGCTGGGTGCCATAGGCCGCTCGCGCTTCTCCTCCCTGTTCAAATTCGACAATGCGTCGGCCAATTTCCCAGTAGGTGGCAGTCATAATGGCATTGATGCTGCGCACGGTCTCGGTACGTGCCGTATCGACCAGACGAATAATACCGTCATGAATTTGCTGATATTCATCAGACTGTGGCGCTAAAGTTGGATTCGTCATGTCATCCCTTTCGTGATAGTTTCATTGTGAAATTAGAACGCTATCAATACGCTTCAGGCGTAAACGGATCAATCCATGAACGGATTTTACATGGCATTACATCTCGATTTACGAGCGGGTTTCCAGAATCGGCAGGAGAGATATTGAGGAGAGGAATATCGGCTCCCCAGCCATCAGCCAAGGCAGTAAGCGGGGAGCCGGAAGGGTTATACTTCGAGGTAGTTCATAATCCCGTCAGCCGCTTTACGGCCTTCCGCAATCGCCGTCACCACCAGATCGGAACCGCGCACGATGTCGCCACCGGCGAAGATTTTCGGGTTGCTGGTCTGGAAAGCATTATCGCTGCGTTCCGGCGCGATAATTCGTCCCTGCGAGTCCAGTTCCACGCTGTGTTTCGCCAGCCATTCCATGCTGTGTGGACGAAAACCAAACGCCATCACCACCGCATCAGCCGGAACCACATGCTCGGAACCGGCGACGATCTCCGCCCGCCGACGGCCTTTGGCATCCGGTTCGCCCATTTCAGTGCGCACCATTTTTACGCCGCTCACTTTGCCGTTGGCATTGACTTCAATGCCCAGCGGTTGAACGTTAAACTGAAATTCGACACCTTCCTCGCGCGCGTTCTTCACTTCGCGTCTGGAACCCGGCATGTTCTCTTCATCACGACGATAAGCACAGGTTACGTGCGTTGCGCCCTGACGAATGGAGGTACGTACGCAGTCCATTGCGGTATCGCCGCCGCCCAGCACCACCACGCGCTTGCCTTCCATACTGACATATGGTTCGTCGCTGGTTTCGCCAAACCCCATGATCTGCTTCGTATTGGCGATCAGGAACGGCAAAGCGTCGAAAACCCCGTCCGCATCTTCATTTTCCAGCCCGCCGCGCATCGACTGATAGGTGCCGACGCCAAGGAATACCGCATCGTAATCTTTCAGCAGATCTTCAAGCTGTACATCACGACCCACTTCGGTATTAA
Organism: Salmonella sp. NW884; assembly: GCF_051700745.1. Classification (NCBI taxonomy): domain Bacteria; kingdom Pseudomonadati; phylum Pseudomonadota; class Gammaproteobacteria; order Enterobacterales; family Enterobacteriaceae; genus Salmonella; species Salmonella sp. NW884. The sequence goes on from NZ_JAMMDE010000002.1 coordinate 19,226, forward strand.
GTTTGAACTCAATACCCATGCCGGTGAAGATCTCGCGACGGCGGGTCATCACCTCTTTTTCCAGTTTGAAAGCTGGAATACCGAAGGTCAGCAGGCCGCCGATTTCCGGATGGCGATCAAAAACCACCGCCTTCACGCCGTTGCGGGTCAGCACGTCGGCGCACGCCAGCCCTGCCGGACCTGCGCCGATAATCGCTACCCGTTTGTCCGTCTGGCGTACGCCGGTCATATCCGGGCGCCAGCCCATCTCAAACGCTTTATCGTTGATATAGCGCTCAATGTTACCGATGGTCACTGCGCCGAACTCATCGTGCAGCGTACAGGAGCCTTCGCACAGGCGGTCCTGCGGGCAGACGCGGCCACACACTTCCGGCAGGGTGTTGGTCTGGTGCGATAGCTCAGCCGCCTCAAAAATACGCCCTTCGTTAGCCAGTTTCAGCCAGTTCGGGATGTAGTTATGTACCGGACATTTCCACTCGCAGTAGGGGTTACCGCAGGACAAACAGCGATCCGCCTGGGCTTTCGCCTGACCTTCAGAAAACGGTTCGTAGATTTCAACAAACTCGATCTTACGGATCTTCAGCGGTTTCTTCGGCGGATCAACGCGCTGCAGGTCGATAAATTGATAAACATTCTGGCTCATTTCAATTCCTTACTGCGCCTGCACGCGCAATTCTGCCGCACTACGACTACGGTGGCCCAACAGGGCTTTGACATCGCTGGACTTGGGCTTAACTAACGCGAATTGGGTTGAGAAGCTTGACCACCTGGACAGGATCTCTTCGCCGCGTTGCGAACCAGTATGTTGCACGTGCTCGGTGATCAGGCCGCGCAGATGCTCTTCGTGGATAGCCAGCGAATCAACGTCCAGTACTTCTACCAGTTCCGGGTTCACGCGTTTACGGAATTCGCCATCTTCGTCCAGCACATAGGCGAAGCCGCCGGTCATCCCCGCGCCGAAGTTAACGCCGGTTTTACCCAGCACGCAGACGATGCCGCCGGTCATGTATTCACAGCCGTTGTCGCCGATGCCCTCTACTACGGTAATCGCCCCGGAGTTACGCACGCCGAAACGTTCGCCCGCGCGCCCCGCTGCGTACAGACGGCCACCGGTCGCTCCATACAGGCAGGTGTTGCCGATAATGCTGGCTTTATGACTGAGGAAGGCGGAACCTACCGGTGGTCTGATGGCGATCAAACCGCCTGCCATACCTTTACCGACATAGTCGTTGGCATCGCCAGTCAGATATAACTCCACGCCGCCCGCGTTCCACACGCCAAAGCTCTGGCCTGCGGTACCGCTGAAGTGCGCTTTAATCGGATCGGAAGCCAGCCCCTGATCGCCGTGGGTCTGTGCGATATAGCCGGAAAGCGACGCGCCGACGGAACGATCGGTGTTGCGGATGTCGAACCAGAAGGTTTTGCTCTGGCGCGCATCGACAAACGGTTTCGCCTGCTGCAACAGTTGCGCATTCAGCACGCCGTTATCAAACGGCGGGTTATTCTCGGTGCAGTACAGCGCTTTACCCGGATGAGGTTCAGCGGTTTCCAGTAGACGAGACAGCGCCAGCTTCTGCTGTTTCGCCGTAAAGCCATCCAGCTCTTTCAGCAGGTCGGTGCGGCCAATCAAATCCACCAGGCGGGTCACGCCAAGCGAAGCCATCAGCTCGCGCACTTCGCGGGCGATAAATTCAAAGTAGTTGGTTACTTTGAACGGCAGGCCGTGATAGTGGTTCTTACGCAGTTTTTCATCCTGCGTCGCCACGCCGGTTGCGCAGTTGTTCAGATGGCAAATGCGCAGGTATTTACAGCCCAGCGCCACCATCGGACCGGTGCCGAAGCCGAAACTTTCCGCACCGAGAATCGCCGCTTTAATGATGTCGACGCCGGTTTTCAGACCGCCGTCCACCTGCAGACGAATCTTGTGACGCAGACCGTTGGCGACCAGCGCCTGCTGGGTTTCAACAAGTCCGAGTTCCCACGGACAGCCCGCATATTTCACCGAAGAGAGCGGGCTGGCGCCGGTACCGCCGTCGTAACCGGCGATGGTGATCAGATCCGCATAGGCTTTCGCCACGCCGGTCGCGATGGTGCCGACGCCCGGTTCGGACACCAGCTTCACGGAGATCATCGCCTTCGGGTTGACCTGTTTGAGGTCGAAAATGAGCTGCGCTAAGTCCTCGATAGAGTAAATATCGTGGTGCGGCGGCGGGGAGATCAGCGTCACGCCCGGCACTGAATAGCGCAGTTTAGCGATATACGGAGTGACTTTATCCCCCGGCAACTGACCGCCTTCGCCCGGTTTCGCGCCCTGCGCGACTTTAATCTGAATCACATCGGCATTGACCAGGTAGGCCGGCGTCACGCCAAAGCGACCGGAGGCCACCTGCTTGATGCGCGACACTTTATTGGTGCCGTAGCGCGCCGGGTCTTCGCCGCCTTCGCCGGAGTTGGAGTTGCCGCCGAGGCTGTTCATCGCTTCCGCCAGCGCTTCGTGCGCTTCCGGACTTAATGCGCCGATAGACATGGCTGCGGTATCAAAGCGTTTAAACAGCTCACTGGCGGGCTCAACCTCGTCGATAGTCACCGCCTCGCCGTCTGGATGTATCGCCAGCAGATCGCGCAGCGTTGCCGCCGGACGCTCATTAACCAGTTTGGCGTATTCCTGATAATCGCTGTACTCGCCGCTCTGTACCGCCTGTTGCAGGGTACGCACGACATCCGGGTTATAGGCGTGATATTCGCCGCCGTGGACGTACTTCAGCAGGCCGCCCGGGCTAATGGGTTTGCGCGCCAGCCAGGCGCGTTTGGAGAGATTCAGCAGATCCTGCTGGAAGTCATCAAAGCTTGCGCCGCCGATACGGCTGACCACGCCCTGGAAGCACAGGTTTACCACATCATCGTGCAGTCCGACCGCTTCAAACAGTTTGGAGCAGCGGTAAGAGGCAATGGTCGAAATGCCCATTTTGGACATAATCTTGTACAGCCCCTTGTTGATGCCGTTACGGTAGTTCTGCATCACGGTACGGTAGTTTTTAGCGATGGCCTGGGTATCAATCAGGCGCCCCAGCGTTTCGTAGGCCAGGTACGGATAGATGGCCGTTGCGCCAAAGCCGAGCAGTACCGCAAAGTGATGCGGATCGCGGGCGCTTCCGGTTTCTACGATGATGTTGGCGTCGCAGCGCAGGCTTTGTTCTACCAGACGCGTTTGCACCGCGCCCACCGCCATCGGCGCGGGGACCGGCAGGCGATTCTTACCGATATTGCGATCCGAGAGCACCAGCAGGACGGTACCGCTGCGCACCATCTCTTCCGCTTTATCGCACAGCGCCTTAACCGTCGCGTCCAGTGTGGTTTCGGTGACATCAAAGGTAATATCAAGCCAGTCGGCGCGGTAGTGATGCTCGCTCATGGTGGTGAGCTGTTTGAAATCGGAGTACAGCAGAATTGGCGATTTAAAACTCAGACGATGGGCCTGACCTTCCGCTTCGCAGAAGACGTTCATTTCGCGACCGATGCTGGTGGCGAGCGACATGACGTGCGCTTCACGCAGCGGGTCGATAGGCGGGTTAGTGACCTGCGCGAACTGCTGGCGGAAGTAGTCGTAAATAATACGCGGCTGGCTGGAGAGCACGGCAAAGGGGGTATCGTCGCCCATTGAACCGACGGCTTCCTGGCCGTTTTCGCCCAACACGCGGATAACCGAGTCCAGCTCTTCGGCGCTGTAGTTAAACTGTTTTTGATAGCTGGCGAGCAGGTCATCGTCCAGTTCGCGGCTACCGACTTCTTCATCAGGCAGCTCTTCAAACGGCACCAGGCGGCGGACGTTTTTCTCCATCCACTCTTTATATGGATGGCGGCTTTTCAGGTCGTCATCGGTTTCCGCGGAATGCAGAATACGTCCGCCGCGGGTGTCGATCACCATCAGCTCGCCTGGGCCGACGCGGCCTTTCTCGACCACTTCATCCGGCTGATAGTCCCAGATACCGACTTCGGAGGCGCAGGTGATCAGCTTGTCTTTGGTAATGACGTAGCGCGCCGGGCGCAGGCCGTTACGGTCAAGGTTACAGGCGGCGAAGCGCCCGTCGGACATCACGATGCCTGCCGGACCGTCCCACGGCTCCATATGCATGGAGTTAAAGTCAAAGAAGGCGCGCAGATCCTGGTCCATATCGGGGTTGTTCTGCCAGGCGGGCGGCACCAACAAGCGCATGGCGCGGATGATGTCCATCCCGCCTGCCAGCAGCAGTTCCAGCATGTTGTCCAGCGAGCTGGAATCCGAACCGGTTTCGTTAACAAACGGCGCAGCGGACTGTAAATCCGGGATCAGCGGCGTCTGGAATTTATAGGTACGGGCGCGCGCCCACTGGCGGTTGCCGGTGATGGTGTTAATCTCGCCGTTATGCGCCAGGTAGCGGAACGGCTGCGCCAGCGGCCAACGTGGCACGGTGTTAGTGGAAAAGCGCTGGTGGAACAGGCAGATGGCCGATTCCAGACGCAGATCCGCAAGATCCAGGTAGAAGCGCGGCAGATCCGCCGGCATACACAGACCTTTATAAATGTTGACCAGGTTCGACAGGCTGCATACGTAGAAATCTTTGTCGTCCTGCAGGCGTTTTTCAATGCGTCGGCGGGCGATAAACAGACGGCGCTCCATATCACGCGGACGCCAGCCCGCCGGAGCGTTGACAAAAATCTGCTCAATACGCGGCAGGGAGGAGAGGGCGATTTCACCGAGCACGCCTTCATTGGTGGGCACATCGCGCCAGCCGACAATCGACAGGGTTTCCTGCTGTAATTCTTCTTCGACAATATGGCGTGACGCGGCGGCCAGTTCAGGATCTTTATTTAAAAAGATCATCCCGACGGCGTAGTTTTTGGCTAAGCGCCAGCCGCGCTCTTCGGCCACGATGCGAAAGAAACGGTCAGGTTTTTGTAACAGCAAGCCGCAACCGTCGCCGGTTTTACCGTCGGCAAGGATCGCGCCACGGTGCTGCATCCGGGCCAGCGCGTGTATGGCGGTACGCACTACCTTGTGGCTAGGTTCGCCTTCTATGTGGGCGATCAGGCCGAAACCACAGTTATCCTTCTCAAGGGATTTATCGTACAACATATCAGTGAACCTCCCCAGGCTCTACGGGACGCTCTCCCAACCGATGGCGCGCGGGCACAGCAAGAGCATGGCGACGGGGCTGGCGCATCATACGCTTACCTCGCATTCGCCCTCTTTGTGTCCTTTGCGCATTGGTAAATACGGTTAAGAGGGAATCTCAATTACTGCATAAATATGATGAGCAGACGGCTCATCCAGAAAGCTTCCAGCGGATCCCCAACTTATCGGGAATCCACACCCAGGTCAAATGGCAAACTGATTTATGCAAAAGTGTGCTGTAGCACAGATAACTTTTTGAATCTATTGAAATTAAAAGGTTTTTTATAGAGTGGCTGCTAATACGGAGCGGCAGAAAGCCTGTGATCTGTCTCACTATAAGAGCCGCTCGCCAGGCGTTATCTGACCTTGTTTTTTCAAAAATCTTGGCATTTTATGCTGTTTTAAGCGTGAGCAGTATTGAATGCTACTGTTTTTATCGATGACCCAGCAGACGCTGAAAAAAGAGGGGAATATCAGGAAAAATCATCAGCGGGATTATGAATGAAATGTCGTTTATTTTGCTTGATTATGCAATGGATAAAAGCCTTCCGGGACGATTGATCCAGGTCATCGCCAAAGGAGACTAAAAATGGCAGGCTTTGGCCTCTTTTTAAGAGGCGGTCTATCAGATTATGCAGTTACAGAAATTAGTCAATATGTTTGGTGGGGATCTTTTACGTCGGTATGGGCAAAAGGTTCATAAGCTGACGCTTCATGGCGGTTTTAGCTGCCCTAATCGCGACGGCACCATCGGGCGTGGCGGTTGCACCTTCTGTAATGTCGCCTCTTTTGCCGATGAGGCGCAGCAGCATCATTCGATTGCCGAGCAGCTTGCGCATCAGGCGCATCTGGTGAACCGCGCTAAACGCTATCTGGCCTATTTCCAGGCCTACACCAGCACCTTTGCAGAAGTGCAGGTGCTGCGTTCCATGTATCAACAGGCGGTCAGCCAGGCCAGTATCGTCGGGTTATGCGTCGGTACGCGTCCGGATTGCGTCCCGCAGGCAGTAGTAGATTTACTGTGTGAATATAAAGATCAAGGCTACGAGGTGTGGCTGGAACTGGGATTGCAAACCGCGCACGATAAAACCCTGCGCCGAATTAACCGCGGGCATGACTTCGCCTGCTATCAGCGTACCACCCGGATTGCCCGGGAACGCGGGCTGAAAGTGTGCGCGCATCTGATTGTGGGGCTGCCGGGAGAAGGGCAGGCAGAATGCCTGCAAACCATGGAGCGTGTGGTGGAGACGGGCGTTGACGGTATTAAACTGCATCCGCTGCATATTGTGAAAGGCAGTACGATGGCCAAAGCCTGGGAAGCGGGGCGGCTGAACGGGATCGAACTGGACGACTACACGCTAACGGCAGGTGAGATGATTCGTCATACGCCGCCGGAGGTGATTTATCACCGAATTTCAGCCAGCGCTCGCCGTCCGACGCTGCTTGCCCCGCTGTGGTGCGAGAATCGCTGGACGGGGATGGTTGAGCTGGACAAATACCTGAATGAGCATGGCGTGCAGGGCTCTGCGCTGGCCCGTCCCTGGATACCACCTGTAGCGTAGCGTGATGAGGGGCGCTACGCATATTTCGCACAATATTCAACGCGGTTCCCATAATTGGGTATTATGTGCGAAGTTGTGGTGAAGGAATCCTCTATGAAGCAAATTCGTATGCTGGCGCAATACTATGTCGACCTGATGATGAAATTGGGTCTGGTGCGCTTTTCCATGCTCCTGGCGTTGGCATTGGTGGTGCTGGCGATTGTCGTGCAGATGGCGGTGACCATGGTGCTGCATGGTCAGGTTGAAAGTATCGACGTTATTCGCTCCATCTTTTTTGGCCTGTTAATTACGCCCTGGGCGGTCTATTTCTTATCCGTTGTTGTTGAACAACTGGAAGAGTCAAGGCAGCGACTGTCGCGTCTGGTGCAAAAGCTGGAGGAGATGCGCGAGCGCGATCTCAAGCTTAACGTACAGTTGAAGGACAATATTGCCCAGCTTAATCAGGAAATTGCCGATCGCGAAAAAGCGGAAGCGGAGCTGCAAGAGACATTTGAACAGCTAAAAGTAGAAATTAAAGAGCGTGAAGAGGCGCAAATCCAGCTAGAACAGCAATCCTCTTTTCTGCGTTCCTTTCTGGACGCCTCGCCGGATTTGGTTTTTTATCGTAATGAGGATAAAGAATTTTCCGGCTGTAACCGCGCAATGGAATTGCTAACCGGCAAGAGCGAAAAACAGCTGGTGCATTTGAAGCCGGAAGATGTGTACTCTCCCGAAGCGGCGGAGAAAGTCATTGAAACCGACGAAAAAGTATTCCGCCATAACGTCTCCCTGACCTATGAACAGTGGCTGGATTACCCCGACGGACGAAAGGCCTGCTTTGAAATTCGTAAAGTGCCTTATTACGACCGTGTCGGTAAACGTCATGGCTTGATGGGATTTGGTCGTGATATTACCGAACGTAAGCGTTATCAGGACGCGCTGGAGCGCGCCAGCCGCGACAAGACCACGTTTATCTCTACCATCAGTCATGAACTGCGCACCCCGCTTAACGGCATCGTCGGTTTAAGCCGCATCCTGCTGGATACCGATCTCACCGCCGAACAGGAAAAATACCTTAAGACAATCCATGTCTCCGCCGTGACGTTAGGCAATATTTTCAATGATATCATTGATATGGATAAGATGGAGCGGCGTAAGGTTCAGCTTGATAACCAACCCATTGATTTCACCAGCTTTATGGCCGATCTGGAAAACCTTTCCGGTTTGCAGGCGCAGCAAAAAGGGCTACGTTTTGTGCTTGAGCCGACGCTGCCGTTGCCGCACAAAGTCATTACCGACGGAACGCGTCTGCGCCAGATTTTATGGAATTTGATCAGCAATGCGGTGAAGTTTACTCAGCAGGGCCAGGTGACGGTGCGGGCGCGCTATGATGAAGGCGACATGCTGCACTTTGAAGTGGAAGATTCCGGGATCGGCATTCCGCAGGATGAGCAGGATAAAATTTTCGCCATGTATTATCAGGTGAAAGACAGTAACGGCGGCAAACCGGCAACGGGTACCGGTATCGGGCTGGCGGTCTCCCGTCGGCTGGCGAAAAATATGGGCGGCGATATTACCGTTTCCAGTCTGCCGGGCAAAGGATCGACCTTTACGCTAACGGTTCATGCGCCAGCGGTGGCGGAAGAGGTGGAGGACGCCTTTGATGAAGATGACATGCCGCTGCCCGCGCTGCATGTTCTGCTGGTCGAAGATATTGAACTGAACGTGATCGTGGCGCGTTCGGTACTGGAAAAACTGGGTAACAGCGTGGATGTCGCGATGACCGGCAAGGCGGCGCTGGAGATGTTCGCGCCGGGCGAATATGACCTGGTCTTACTGGATATTCAGCTACCGGATATGACGGGTCTGGATATCGCCAGAGAACTGACCCGTCGCCACACGCGGGAAGATTTACCGCCGCTGGTAGCGCTTACGGCTAACGTTCTGAAAGATAAAAAAGAGTATCTGGACGCTGGTATGGACGATGTGCTGAGTAAGCCGCTGTCGGTGCCAGCCTTAACCGCGATGATTAAAAAATTCTGGGATGCCACCGATAAAGAGGAGAGTACCGTGACGCCTGAAGAGAGCGATAAAGCGCAAGCGCTGCTGGATATCCCGATGCTGGAACAATACATCGAGTTGGTCGGGCCTAAATTGATCACCGATGGCCTCGCGGTATTTGAAAAAATGATGCCTGGCTATTTAAGCGTGCTGGAGTCCAATCTGACGGCGCGTGACAAAAAAGGCGTCGTTGAGGAAGGGCATAAGATTAAAGGCGCCGCCGGTTCGGTAGGGCTGCGTCATCTGCAACAGCTTGGCCAGCAAATCCAGTCGCCGGATCTTCCCGCCTGGGAAGATAATGTCGCGGAATGGATTGAAGAGATGAAGCAGGAGTGGCAGCACGATGTCGCGGTGCTGAAAGCCTGGGTGGCAAACGCGGAAAAAAAATGACCCCGGTTTGACCGGGGTGCGCGAATACTGCGCCAACACCAGGGAAATCGTGGCTGCGCCGTGCTTATTATGATGATGTCAAAGGCGCAGTCCTGTTTTCAGGCCGCACGCAGTTAAGATAGCAAATCCTAAATGATTTGTTACATGAATCATTTAAATGTGTGAAGCGTAGCATTTTAATCAAAATTATTAATGGGCTTGAGTCGGTTGCAGGAGGATGTTCACCATGAAAAAAATTGGCGTAGTGCTCAGCGGATGCGGCGTCTATGACGGCGCCGAAATTCATGAGGCCGTTCTGACGCTGTTGGCCATTGCCCGCAGCGGCGCACAGGCTGTCTGCTTCGCGCCGGATAAACCACAAGCGGATGTTATTAATCACCTGACCGGCGAAGCGATGGCGGAAACGCGTAACGTTCTGATTGAGGCGGCGCGTATTACGCGGGGCGATATTCGTCCCCTGTCCCAGGCGCAGCCAGAGGAACTGGATGCGCTCATTGTGCCCGGTGGTTTCGGCGCGGCGAAGAACCTGAGTAATTTCGCCAGCCAGGGGAGCGAATGCCGGGTGGATAGCGATGTCGTCGCGCTGGCGAAGGCCATGCACCAGTCCGGCAAGCCGCTGGGATTCATCTGTATCGCGCCCGCAATGTTGCCGAAAATCTTTGACTTCCCGCTACGTCTGACAATAGGGACGGATATTGATACCGCTGAAGTACTTGAAGAGATGGGGGCCGAACACGTACCTTGCCCGGTTGATGATATCGTTGTGGACGAGGATAACAAGGTCGTGACCACCCCTGCCTATATGCTGGCGCAGGATATCGCCCAGGCGGCAAGCGGCATTGATAAATTAGTGTCGCGCGTGCTGGTTCTGGCGGAATGAGCAAACGACGCATCGCGCCGTTAACGTTTTTGCGCCGTCTACTTTTACGTATCCTTGCTGCGCTCGCCGTCTTTTGGGGCGGCGGCATTGCGCTGTTTAGCGTGGTTCCGGTGCCTTTTTCGGCGGTGATGGCGGAACGGCAGATTAGCGCCTGGCTAAGTGGAGAATTTGGTTATGTGGCGCATTCTGACTGGGTCAGTATGGCGGATATCTCGCCGTGGATGGGGCTGGCGGTAATTGCGGCGGAAGACCAGAAGTTCCCTGAGCACTGGGGCTTTGATGTTCCGGCGATTGAAAAAGCGCTGGCGCATAATGAGCGGAATGAGAGCCGTATTCGCGGCGCCTCTACGCTTTCGCAGCAAACGGCGAAAAATCTCTTTTTATGGGATGGACGCAGTTGGCTGCGCAAAGGTCTGGAGGCCGGGCTAACGCTGGGCATTGAAACTGTCTGGAGCAAAAAGCGCATTCTCACAGTTTATCTGAATATCGCAGAGTTTGGCGATGGTATTTTCGGCGTGGAGGCTGCGGCACAACGGTATTTTCATAAACCTGCCAGTCGCTTGAGTGTGTCTGAAGCCGCGTTACTGGCGGCTGTGCTGCCTAACCCGATTCGCTATAAGGCGAATGCGCCTTCCGGCTATGTGCGTAGCCGGCAGGCGTGGATTATGCGCCAGATGCGCCAACTGGGCGGGGAATCTTTTATGACACGCAACCAGCTTAATTAATTTTGCCGATTGGCGGCGCGAACGCCTTATCCGGCCTGCGATCTGTGTCGTCCAGGCCTGATAAGCACAGGCCATTAAGCTTCGTGAGAAGTAAGCGCCAGCCGTTTCTTGTCTTTTGGCTGTGCGTCCCTCTCCAGGGCAACGGCCAGCGCAGGCTGGGCGATAAACCGCTGCCACACTCTCTCCAGTTTGCGTTCACAGCACCATGTTGACCAGGTCGCCAGCGGGATAAAGGTACTTTCCCCCAGATTGTCGCAAACCACCGGAACCACTTCTGACTCGCTGATACGCTGGCACAGGATGTTTTGCGGCTTCAGCGACATCGTCACAATATGGTTATCCAGCAGGTAGCGTTTCAGTTTTTTCAGTAGCCGCCGCAGGACAGCGACATCCTCTTCATAACGACATTGCGCGGCGAACTCGGTCAGGGTAATAGAGGGCGCGCCGTTGAAATCGGTAATCATGTCGTAGACATAGCCGGTGCCGCAATCGGTTTCTACCGTGCCGTAATAACGGGGGATAGCGCTCCAGTCTGTCAGGTAGCGGGACAGATGCGCATAGTAGCTCAGTTCACGCCGAATCTCTTTATCACCGCCGTGGTCACGGTTGTAAATAACTTTTATGCAACGCCGGGCATTATCCGGATGCGTATAGCATTTACGATGTCGACCGGCGCCCAGCGGAGTCTGTTTCGATAAGAGGATCATGGCAAGTCCTGGAAAAATTTATTCACATAAATTTAGTATGGACAAAGAACTTAAACAAAACCTAAACGAAATTTTTTAAGGTTTTCTTAATGTTTTTATGCATAGGTAAAGCGCACGAAATGTACAAATCTTACGAAAGGGTGGGGCTGCGGGACAAGTGGCAGGCAGGCGTAACACGCCCGGTTTTGGGGGTGACTGTCATCAAATACCGGGACGGCGTTGGGGGAAATAAGGTATAGAGGGGGAGGTTTAGTCTTCGTCAAAGCCGGAATTGAACAGCGCGATAACCGCCGCCAGCGCTTCAACTTCTTGCGGGCCGGTGGCTTCAATTTCGATCTGACGCCCTTTGGCGGAGTCGAGCATTAACAGCGCGATGACGCTGTTTGCTTCCGCTTCGGTGCCTTCGTCATTGCGTAATAGCACCTCGGCGTCAAAACCCTGCATCAGTTCGAAAAGCTTCATGGCAGGCCGGGCATGCATGCCCAGCTTATTGGTGACTTCAACAGTTTGCTTTACGGTCATGTTTTGCGTTTTTCCAGCGTGCGATGGCGAGACTGGACATTTTTACCGCGCGAGCGGAAGTAGTCTGCCAGCTGTTCTGCAATATACACCGAACGGTGTTTCCCGCCGGTACAACCGATAGCGACGGTAAGGTAGCTGCGGTTGTTGGTCTCCAGCATCGGTAACCATAGCTCAAGATAGCTGCGAGTCTGATAGATAAAATTGTGAACTTCTGTGTGTCGGTCAAGAAACGCGGCTACCGGCTTATCAAGCCCGGTCATGGGGCGCAGTTTTGGGTCCCAGTGCGGGTTGGGCAGAAAGCGGACATCAAACACATAGTCCGCATCAATCGGGATGCCATGTTTAAAGCCGAAGGACTCAAATACCATCGTCAGTTCGCGCTCGCGTTTGCCCAACAGCCGGGTACGCAGCATCTCCGCCAGCTCATGGACGGACATTTCTGAAGTGTCGACGATCAGATCCGCACGTGAGCGTAACGGCTCCAGCAAGTCACTCTCTTTATCGATCGCACTCTCTAAAGAAAGATTTTTGCTGGAAAGCGGATGCAAACGGCGCGTGTCGCTGTAGCGGCGAATCAAGGTATTGCGGTCGGCATCAAGAAACAGCAATTGCGGCGAGAAAGCGCCAGGCAGATTATTCATCGCCTGTTCAAAAATCTCAGGTGATTCAGGCATATTGCGCACATCAATGCTGACGGCGGCGGAAATCTGGCGATCGGCCAGCGTTCGCGCCAGATCGGGCAACAGCACGACGGGGAGGTTATCCACGCAGTAAAATCCCATATCTTCCAGCGCGCGCAGAGCGACAGATTTACCTGATCCGGAACGCCCGCTGACGATCATCAGTACCATGTACCGTTTCTCCTCACAACGACAGAAATAAATGCCATTGAGTTGTTATGCCTCATTCTGCTCACCTTCGGTGTCAGTAATGATTTGATACAGCTCTTCATCATTCAGCGCCGCGCGCAGGCGGCGGCAGATCGTTTTATCCGCCAGACGTTTCGCCACCAGCGACAGCGTGTGCAGATGCGTTTTAGTTTGATCGGCGGGCACCAGCAGGGCGAAGAGGAGATCGACCGGCTGGTTATCGATGGCGTCGAACGCGATTGGCGTTTCGAGCTGAACGAACACGCCGACGGCGCGTAAGGTATCTTCTTCCAGTTTCCCGTGCGGGATGGCGATACCATTACCAATACCGGTACTGCCCATTTTTTCGCGTGTCAGAATGGCTTCAAACACGACCTGAGGAGGTAAACTGAGCTGTTTTGCCGCCAGTTCGCTGATGATTTCCAGCGCGCGTTTCTTACTCTGACAATGAACGCCGCTACGCGTACACTCCTGGTTAAGTACACTGCTCAGTTGTAGAGTCGTATCGTTATTTATCATAATTTCACCTAAGAACCTGTCCTGTCAGGTTGATGGCCAGGTTCGGAGCGCTAACTGTACAAATGGCCCGTTGTGTCACACAACAGGCCGTCCTGCACTGGCTAACTGCCCGGACAATTAGTGTTGTTTCAGTTTATCTTTATGCCTGGTTAACTGCCTTGCCAGTTTATCAATCAAGCCGTCAATGGCGGCATACATATCCTGGCCTTCCGCGCTGGCGTGAATTTCGCCGCCGTTAACGTGTAGCGTCGCATCCGAGATGTGCGTGACCTTCTCCACTTTCAACACCACGTATACCTGATTAATCCGCTCAAAATACTGTTCAAGTTTGGCGAATTTTGTCGTCACAAATTCACGCAGGGCTTCAGTAATTTCGACATTATGTCCGGTGATATTGAGCTGCATAGTGTCTTCCTTATCGGTTGGGTCAAACCAGCTGTTTGCGTTGGTTTGACGGCGGAATGGATAAAGACTCTCGGTACTTCGCAACAGTGCGGCGCGCCACCATGATACCTTGTTCTGACAGCAGAGAGGTTAACTTGCTGTCGCTCAGTGGTTTCGCGGGGTTTTCCGCCGCAATTAACTTCTTCACCAGCGCGCGAATCGCGGTGGAAGAGGCTTCGCCTCCGCCTTCGGTATTGACGTGGCTGGAAAAGAAATATTTGAGTTCAAAAATACCGCGCGGGCTGTGCAGATACTTCTGCGTGGTCACGCGGGATATGGTGGATTCGTGCATCTCGACGGCCTGGGCGATATCCGCCAGTACCATCGGTTTCATATATTCTTCGCCCTGTTCAAAAAAGGCTTGCTGTTGCTCGACGATGCAGCGACTGACGCGCAGCAGCGTGTCGTTACGGCTTTCAAGGCTTTTTATCAGCCATTTCGCATCCTGTAAATTACTGCGGATGAACTGGCTGTCGGCATCGTTGCGCGCGCTATTGCACATGGCGGCATAGTGCTGGTTAATCTGTAAACGGGGAATACTGTCGCTATTAAGCTCCACCGTCCAGCGACCGTTATGCTTGCGTACCAGCACATCCGGGATAACGTACTCCGGCTCGCCGGTCTGGATCGATTGACCGGGTCTGGGATCGAGCGACTGAATCAGGTTTACCGCCTCTTTCAGCACCTCTTCTTTCAGTCGGGTAACGCGCATCAACGTGCGGAAATCGTGATTGGCCAGCAGATCAAGGTGATCGCAGATAATAAGCCGCGCCTCTTCCAGCCACGGCGTGGATTTGTCGAATTGTGAAAGCTGGATCAGCAGACAGTCGCGAAGATCTTTTGCCGCGACGCCTACCGGATCAAAACGCTGAATACGCTTCAGGACGGCTTCGACCTCATCGAGATCCACCTCTACATCGCCCATGCTTTCGCGAATTTCGTCCAGGGATACGGTGAGATAACCGGTATCATCTACCGCATCGACAATGGATGTCGCAATAGCGCGATCGGTATCCGAGAAGGGCGTTAGCTCAACCTGCCACATCAGATAATCCTGCAACGACTGCGTCGTTTCGCCCTGATAGACGGGCAGCTCATCGTCGATATAATCACCGCTGGGGCCGGACGGCGTCCCGGCGGTGTAAATTTCATCCCAACTGGCGTCAAGCGGCAGCTCTTCCGGCATCTCTTTTTGTTCGAGCGCGTCGGCGGTATCGAGAGGATCGTTATCCTGAGGTTGCTGAGTGTCGATTTCGTCATGAAGATCGGTTTGCTCAAGCAGCGGGTTATTTTCCAGCGCTTGCTGGAGTTCCTGCTGAAGTTCCAGCGTAGACAACTGCAACAGACGGATGGCCTGTTGTAGCTGAGGCGTCATCGCCAGTTGTTGGCTAAGCCTGAGTTGCAAACCTTGCTTCATATTCAGAGTCGTTTTCTCCCGCTAGAGCAGCATAGCCCTCTACCCTATCAGAGTCTGAAGTCTTCCCCAAGATATACACGCTTAACGTGTTCGTCTTGCAGGATTTCTGTCGGCGTACCGTGGGCAATAAGGTGGCCCTGGCTCACGATATAGGCGCGTTCACAGACTGCCAGCGTCTCACGGACGTTATGATCGGTGATCAGCACGCCGAGCCCGCTATCGCGCAGATGCTCGATAATGCGTTTGATGTCGATAACGGAAATCGGGTCAACGCCGGCAAAGGGTTCATCCAGCAGGATAAATTTGGGATTAGCGGCCAACGCGCGGGCAATTTCTACACGACGGCGTTCACCACCGGACAGCGCCTGTCCCATGCTGTCGCGCAGATGCTCGATATGAAACTCTTCCATCAGCTCGTTGGCGCGGTCTTCTCGCTGTTCTGCGGTCAAATCGTCACGAATTTGCAGTACCGCCATCAGGTTATCAAATACGCTGAGACGGCGGAAAATAGAGGCTTCCTGCGGCAAATAGCCGATACCGCGGCGCGCGCGCGCGTGCAGCGGCAGCAGACTGATATCTTCATCATCAATGATGATATTGCCCGCGTCACGCGGCACGATACCGACGACCATATAAAAGGTGGTGGTTTTACCCGCGCCGTTTGGACCGAGCAGCCCGACAATCTCCCCGGAGTTAACGGTCAGACTGACATCTTCCACTACGCGACGGCCTTTATAGGCCTTCGCCAGATTCTTTGCAGTTAATGTTGCCATAACGAATTAGTTACTCTTCTTTTGCGCCGGAGTCTGGCCTTTGTTTTTGTCTTGCAACTGCGACGGCACCAGAACGGTGGTGACGCGTTTGCCTTTCTCGCTGAAGGCCTGCATTTTCTGCTCTTTCACCAGGTAGGTGATTTTGTCGCCGGTAATGTTGCTGTCAAGCTGCTCCAGATAAGCGTTGCCGGTCAGCACCACAAAATCTTTCGCCAGCTCGTAGTGCATATGGGAAGCGTGGCCTTTCACCGGCTTACCGTTGTCCTGCATCTGGTAGAAGGTGGCCGGATTGCCGTAACCGTCGATCACCTCTTTCCCCTGTTCGCCGCCAGGGCGGGTAACCACGACTTTATCGGCGTTGATCTTAATCGTGCCCTGGGTCATCACCACGTTGCCCGTAAAGGTCACGACGTTGCCTTGCATATCCAGCGACTGTTGATCCGAGTCAATATGAATAGGCTGTTCGGTATCGCCCGTGACGGCGAAAGCCGGAATGCTGGCGGCCAGCAGCGAGCCGGCAAGCATAAGATTAAGGCTGAGTTTGTTTGTTTTGAATTTCATAAGAGGTTCTAACCTTTTCAATCAGCTCGGCGTTCTTGCTGCGTAAGTTACCGCGCATTTTCAGTCCGCTGGAGTTAAATGTTGTGCCGTATAACGTCACCAGATCGTTCGAGGTAACATCCTGCGTCACCAGATTAATCTGCGCGTTATCGGTGGTAATTCTGCGTAATTGAGCGTCAGGCACCAGGGCGTTGACTTCAACATGGCCATACAGATAGAGCATCCGATCGTTAGTCAATTTGGCTTTATCGGCCTTGATCGACCATGTCGGCACCTTATCCTTATCAAAGGTGGTTAATACCGGTTGCGTAAACCATGAGACCGCCTGATCGGAAAAATATTCAACGTGCTGCGCAATCAGACGATAGCTCAACGCGCCTTCCGGACTGTACACGACGGTATCCGTATGCTCGCTTTTATACGTGGGATCGTTGCTGTTGACCATCACGGCAGCAGGATCGTCTTTATCCGCCAGATTGATACCAATCAGTACCAGAATGGCCAGCGACAGTAGAATGATAACCCAACGTCTGGTTTTACTCATATCGATTGCCCTTTGGCCTCATCCAGCTTGCCCTGCGCCAGCAGCAGCAAGTCGCACACCTCACGTACCGCGCCGCGCCCGCCGGCAATGTGCGTCACATAGTCAGCGCGGGGGATCAGCAGCGGATGCGCATCCGCAACGGCAACGCTTAACCCCACTTTTTCCATCACTGGCCAGTCAATCAGATCATCGCCGACATAGGCAACATTTTCCGGCGCAATGGCCAGTTTTTCCAGCAGATCGCTAAAGGCGATCAGCTTATTCGACTGTCCCTGATAAAGATGGACAATCCCCAGCGTGGCGCAGCGATCTTCTACAAGTTTAGCCTTTCGTCCGGTAATAATGGCAACCTCGATATTGGAGGTCAAAGCACAGCGAATACCATAGCCGTCACGAACGTTGAAAGCCTTCAGCTCTTCGCCGTTATTGCCCATATAAATCAGGCCGTCAGACAATACGCCATCCACGTCCAGGATGAGCAGGCGGATATTCTCCGCTTTGGTCATGACATGGGGGCTGACGGGGCCATAACAGGTCGCAAGCGACGCACCTGCTTTACTCATCGTTAATTATCCTTGAGTTTCTACACGACGCCTGCACGCAGGAGATCATGCATATGTAACACACCGAGTAACTGGTCGCCATCAGCAACCAGTACGGAGGTGATATGGCGGGACTGCATTAAATTCAGCGCATCGACGGCGAGAATACCGGGACGCACGCGAATGCCCCCTGGCGTCATCACCTCGGCGATCCCCAACTGGCGCATATCGCCGCCCATATCGAACACGCGACGTAAATCGCCGTCGGTGAAGATACCGTCGATCTTCATGGATTCATCGCAAATGACGGTCATACCGAGATTTTTACGCGTAATTTCTAACAGCGCATCACGCAGGGTGGCATGTTTATTAACATGCGGGATTTCATCGCCAGTATGCATAATATCGCTTACGCGCAGCAGTAGCTTACGTCCCAGCGCGCCGCCAGGATGCGACAGAGCGAAATCCTCGGCGGTAAAGCCGCGCGCTTTTAACAACGCCACGGCGAGCGCGTCGCCCATCACCAGCGTTGCGGTGGTACTACTGGTAGGCGCCAGTCCTAACGGACACGCTTCTTTGGGCACTTTAACACACAGATGCACATCTGCCGCACGCGCCATGCTGCTTTCCGGTCGCCCGGTAATGCAAATTAACGGCACGTGCAGACGTTTAAGTACCGGTATTAGCGCCGCGATCTCGCTGGATTCGCCGGAGTTGGAGATAGCGATAACCACATCCTGCGGCGTAACCATCCCCAAATCGCCGTGCGCGGCTTCGCCCGGATGTACAAAAAAGGAAGAGGTGCCGGTACTGGCGAACGTGGCGGCCATTTTCCGTCCGATATGGCCGGATTTTCCCATCCCCATGACCACCACTTTTCCGGTGCAGTTGAACATTTTTTCACAGGCCAGGGTGAAATTCTGATCGATGTATTGATCAAGCTCCGCCAGGCCTTCACGTTCAATTTCCAGGACCTCTTTGCCTGCCTGCTGAAAGTCAAACCCCGGTTGCAACGCTAAATGCGACATAATCCGTTTCCAGTTATCCAACAAGAAGTGGCGATAGCCAATAGAGCATCGCCAGCCATACGATAAACCCGCCGGTCAGCAGTATACCTGCGCCCCGACCAATCTGGCGCGGATGCCGCCAGCAAAGTAAAGCGAAAACCACGCTAACCAGCAACATCACGCTATAATCACGCCCAAACGCCAGCGGGTTGATCTCCCCCGGCGCGATCAGCGCAGGCAGTCCCAGCACGATGGCGAGATTAAAAATATTGGCGCCAATGAGATTACCAACGGCAATATCATTTTCGCCTTTTCGCACGCCGGCAATCGCCGTCGCCAGCTCTGGCAGACTGGTGCCGACAGCGATGACTGTCAGACCGAGCGTTAATTCACTCATGGCGAAATAGTTCGCCAGCACCGTAGCGTTATCGATTACCATGCGCGTCGCCATCGGCATGATGACCAGCGCAATGCCCAGCCATAAGAACGCGACGGGGAGCCCGCCTTCGCGCGGTAGCTCCGCCAGTTGTTCGCGGGTGAGGCTGTCATTCCCCTGGCGTTCGGCCAGACGCGCGATTTTAACAATGAATAACAGCCATAGCACAGCCAGAAGCAGGAGAAAGATACCATCACTGCGACTTAACTGTCCGTCATGCAGTACGGAACCGGCTACCACGCTAACAAATAACATTAATGGCAATTCGCGACGTAGAACATCGGAATGCACGGTAAATGGACGAACCAGCGCCGCCAGCCCTAAGATCAGCAAAATATTGGTGATGTTAGAACCGAGCGCCGCGCCGACGGCCAAATCGAGCTGACCGTGTAGCGATGCGGCGGCCGACACAATAATTTCCGGCAGCGAGGTGCCGATACTCACGACCGTCATCCCGATGATCAGCGGGGGAATACCGAATGTACGGCATAAAATAGAGGCCGCAAACACCAGACGATCGGCGCCGTAGGCCACCAGAAGCAAACCAATTATGAGTAGCGCCATCGCTAAAAGCATCTAAAGTCCTTTCTTCAGGTATACTCGCCGGTCCCCTGGAAGGGATATCTGGAAGCCGTAACGAAGTCCTAATTTTGACTTTATGCGGCTAAAAAGTAAAACGAATGCCAGCTTTCGCTAACCCTGTCAGTTAATATTCTGTAATTATGTCGAACCCATGGTTAAATTCAGCGCCATGGTTACCTCAACAAGGCAATACGAAGGATGAATCAATGGGTCAGTCTGCGGCCAATTTAGTCGATATGCGCGACGTCAGCTTTTCCCGTGGCGAACGCTGCATTTTCGATAATATTTCCCTGACGGTGCCGCGCGGGAAGATCACGGCGATCATGGGGCCGTCGGGCATCGGTAAAACCACGCTGTTGCGCCTGATTGGCGGACAGATCCCGCCGGATAAGGGCGAAATCTTATTTGATGGCGAGAATGTGCCGGCCATGTCCCGTTCGCGGCTCTACACCGTCCGCAAACGTATGAGTATGCTGTTTCAGTCGGGAGCGCTGTTTACCGACATGAACGTGTTTGACAATGTGGCCTATCCGCTACGGGAGCACACCAATTTACCCGCGCCGCTGCTAAAAAGCGTTGTGATGATGAAACTGGAAGCTGTCGGGCTGCGCGGCGCGGCAAAACTGATGCCTTCCGAGCTCTCCGGTGGGATGGCGCGTCGCGCCGCGTTGGCGCGCGCCATCGCTCTGGAACCGGATCTCATCATGTTCGATGAGCCGTTTGTCGGCCAGGACCCGATTACCATGGGCGTTCTGGTGAAGCTGATTTCAGAATTGAACAGCGCGCTGGGCGTGACCTGCGTGGTGGTCTCGCATGATGTGCCAGAGGTGCTCAGTATTGCGGATCACGCCTGGATCATGGCGGACAAAAAAATCGTCGCTCACGGTAGCGCTCAGGCGTTGCAGGAGAATACGGACCCGCGCGTGCGTCAGTTCCTTGACGGTATTGCCGACGGGCCGGTTCCGTTCCGCTATCCGGCGGGCGACTATCACCTTGATTTACTCGAAACAGGGAGTTAAGCCACTCATGCTGTTAAATGCGCTGGCAGCACTCGGACACAGCGGGATCAAAACCGTCAGGACGTTCGGGCGCGCCGGGTTAATGTTATTTAATGCGATTATCGGTAAGCCGGAGTTTCGCAAACATGCGCCGCTGCTGGTGCGCCAGCTTTATAATGTGGGCGTCTTGTCGATGCTTATCATTATTGTCTCCGGCGTATTCATCGGTATGGTGCTGGGGCTGCAAGGCTATCTGGTTCTGACCACTTACAGCGCGGAGACCAGTCTTGGCATGTTAGTGGCGCTTTCGCTGCTGCGCGAGCTGGGGCCGGTGGTCGCGGCGTTGCTGTTTGCCGGGCGGGCCGGGTCGGCGTTGACGGCGGAAATCGGCCTGATGCGGGCGACGGAGCAGCTCTCCAGTATGGAGATGATGGCGGTCGATCCATTGCGCCGGGTGATTTCGCCGCGCTTTTGGGCGGGCGTGATTTCATTGCCGCTACTGACCATTATCTTTGTGGCGGTCGGTATCTGGGGCGGCTCGCTGGTCGGCGTAAGCTGGAAGGGAATCGACGCCGGGTTCTTCTGGTCCGCGATGCAGAATGCCGTCGACTGGCGTATGGACCTGGTGAACTGTCTGATAAAGAGCGTGGTGTTCGCCATTACGGTAACATGGATTGCGTTATTCAACGGTTATGACGCAATACCGACTTCTGCCGGGATTAGCCGGGCAACGACGCGTACCGTGGTTCACGCATCGTTGGCCGTTCTGGGGCTGGATTTTGTGCTGACCGCACTGATGTTTGGGAATTGAGTTCATGCAAACGAAAAAAAATGAAATTTGGGTAGGCGTTTTTTTGCTGGTAGCGTTGCTGGCGGCGCTGTTTGTTTGCCTGAAGGCGGCAAATGTGACCTCTATGCGCACGGAGCCGACCTATAAGGTTTATGCGACCTTCGATAACATCGGCGGTCTGAAAGTGCGTTCCCCGGTACGCATCGGCGGGGTGGTTGTCGGGCGGGTTGAAGATATCTCGCTTGATCCGAAAACATACCTGCCGCGCGTAACGCTCGACATCGAAGAGCGTTATAACCATATTCCCGATACCAGCTCGTTGAGTATTCGTACTTCCGGACTGCTGGGGGAGCAATATCTGGCATTAAACGTCGGTTTTGAAGATCCTGAGCTGGGAACGTCTATCCTCAAAGATGGGAGTACGATTCAGGACACCAAGTCTGCAATGGTGCTGGAAGATATGATTGGTCAGTTCCTCTATAACAGCAAAGGCGACGACAATAAGAATTCTGGCGATGCGCCAGCCGCAACGGAAGACCATACTGAAGCCACAACGCCCGCGGGCGCAACGAAATAATCTCAGGAGAATTGAGGCATGTTTAAACGACTGATGATGGTGGCCCTGCTGATCATTGCGCCATTAAGCGCAGCAACGGCAGCGGATCAGAGCAATCCTTATAAACTGATGAACGAGGCGGCGCAGAAAACGTTTGATCGCCTGAAAAACGAACAGCCGAAAATTCGTGCCAATCCGGATTACCTGCGCGACGTTGTTGATCAGGAACTTCTGCCGTACGTGCAGGTAAAATATGCCGGCGCGCTGGTGTTGGGCCGCTACTACAAAGAGGCGACCCCGGCGCAGCGTGAAGCCTATTTTGCCGCGTTTCGCGAATACCTGAAACAGGCCTACGGTCAGGCGCTGGCGATGTACCACGGCCAGACTTACCAGATAGCGCCTGAGCAACCGCTGGGCGATGCGACCATTGTGCCTATCCGTGTAACGATTATCGATCCCAACGGTCGTCCGCCGGTACGCCTGGATTTCCAGTGGCGCAAAAACACTCAGACCGGCAACTGGCAGGCGTATGACATGATTGCGGAAGGCGTCAGCATGATCACCACCAAGCAAAATGAGTGGAGCGACCTGCTGCGTACTAAAGGCATCGACGGCCTGACCGCACAACTGAAATCTATCTCTCAACAGAAAATTACTTTGGACGAGAAACAGTAATGACGCCGCAACTCACCTGGACGCGTGAGGCGGACACTCTGGTGCTGGCGGGAGAGCTGGATCAGGACGTGTTGGCGCCGCTATGGGACGCGCGCGTAGAAGCGATGACTGGCGTTACCCGTATCGACCTGAGCCAGATCTCCAGGGTGGATACGGGGGGACTGGCGCTGCTGGCGCACCTTGTGAACCAGGCAAAAAAGCAGGGTAATGCCGTATCGCTGTCTGGCGTTAACGACAAGGTTTACGCGCTGGCGCAATTATATAACTTGCCTGAAGACGTACTTCCCCGTATGTAATGAATGCCGGATGGTTTATCCGGCCTACACTTCGCATGATCCCCGTAGGCCGGATAAATTGCGTTAGCAGCACCATCCGGCACTTTTACCGCGCTGATTTATCAGCGTAATCTTTTGCTTATTTAAGACGGCGCGACTTTGCTCTAAGATGTTGGGCTGTTTTCACTATTTGACGAATAAAGAACCCATGGAAAATCATGAAATTCAGAGTGTGCTGATGAATGCCCTCTCCCTCCAGGAAGTCCACGTCTCCGGCGATGGCAGTCACTTTCAGGTTATTGCCGTGGGCGAGATGTTTGACGGCATGAGCCGGGTCAAGAAACAGCAAACGGTCTATGGGCCGCTAATGGAGTACATTGCGGACAACCGTATCCATGCCGTATCGATCAAAGCATATACCCCGGCGGAATGGGCGCGCGATCGTAAACTTAACGGATTTTAAGCTACGGGTAACCTGCCGGTAGCGGAGATGAATGCTTAACTGAGAATACAATAATGGATAAATTTCGTGTACAGGGGCCAACGACGCTCCAGGGCGAAGTCACAATTTCCGGCGCCAAAAACGCCGCGCTGCCGATCCTGTTCGCCGCTCTGCTGGCAGAAGAACCGGTAGAGATCCAAAACGTCCCAAAACTGAAAGACGTGGATACGTCGATGAAGCTCCTGAGCCAATTAGGCGCGAAAGTGGAACGCAATGGATCGGTACACATTGACGCCAGCCAGGTGAACGTATTCTGCGCGCCTTATGATCTGGTTAAGACCATGCGCGCCTCGATATGGGCGCTGGGGCCGCTGGTTGCCCGTTTTGGTCAGGGACAAGTCTCTCTGCCGGGGGGCTGTACTATCGGCGCGCGTCCGGTTGATCTACATATTACCGGTCTGGAACAACTGGGTGCGACCATCAAGCTGGAAGAGGGCTACGTAAAGGCATCCGTCGAAGGGCGTCTTAAAGGGGCGCATATCGTGATGGATAAGGTCAGCGTCGGCGCGACCGTCACCATTATGTGCGCCGCTACGCTGGCGGAAGGGACGACCATCATTGAAAACGCCGCGCGCGAGCCGGAAATTGTCGACACCGCTAACTTCCTGGTTACGCTGGGGGCGAAGATCGCCGGGCAGGGCACCGATCGTATTACGATCGAGGGCGTAGAGCGTCTGGGCGGCGGCGTTTATCGTGTGCTGCCGGATCGTATCGAAACGGGGACTTTCCTGGTGGCGGCAGCGATCTCTCGCGGCAAAATCATCTGCCGTAACGCGCAACCGGACACTCTGGACGCGGTACTGGCGAAACTGCGCGATGCGGGCGCGGATATCGAAGTGGGCGAGGACTGGATTAGTCTGGACATGCACGGCAAACGACCGAAGGCGGTCAATGTCCGTACCGCGCCGCACCCGGCATTCCCGACCGATATGCAGGCGCAGTTCACGTTGCTGAACCTGGTGGCGGAAGGGACGGGCTTTATCACTGAAACCGTCTTTGAAAACCGTTTTATGCACGTGCCTGAACTCAGTCGCATGGGCGCGCGTGCGGAAATTGAAAGCAATACCGTCATATGCCATGGCGTAGAAACGCTCTCTGGCGCCCAGGTCATGGCGACAGATCTGCGGGCATCTGCGAGCCTGGTGCTGGCGGGCTGTATTGCGGAAGGCACGACGATTGTGGATCGCATTTATCACATCGATCGCGGTTATGAGCGCATCGAAGACAAACTGCGCGCGCTAGGCGCGAATATTGAACGCGTGAAAGGCGAATAACCTTCTGTACGCTGAATAACCCCCGCGAACGCGATTGCGGGGGTTGTTTTACAGGCACTTACTCTACATTCTGTTTGTCTTTATTACGCGCTCTCATAAGCCGCGTTCTGTCGATAAACTCATGCGTGCGCGGATCGTGATAACGCGATGGCCAAATAACCCAGGGTTCCGTTCCCAATGCTTTCGCGATAATCAACTCTCCTTTCGGCCACGGGCGCGTTAATGCATTGGCCAGCGTGGATGAACTCAATCCATTCCGACGTGACTCAGCGGCCATTGAAGTCCCTTTTTTACGTAGTCCGGCAATGATATCGGCCGGATGCCAGTCAATAAGCTTGCTTTCCATACATCCATCACTCCTTAGGTTAATCACTTACGGTTTTAACAACCCGACGACGTTCGATACTATAACGCTTCGTGAAGGAATGTTCTAAAAAGTTCATGTAAGTAGCGACAATATTCAGAATATGCCAGGGTAAGTCCTGGATGAGTATGTGAACGACAGGCGATAGGGTATCTGGAGTTTATTAGAACTTAATGGGATATCCCGCGCAGTACGCGGGATAAGAGAACGGCATTAACGATCGCGCTGCACCGCGATGTGTGCGAGACCGATTAGCGCCTCACGCCATGGGGTATCCGGCAATATCTGCAACGCGGATATCGCTTTGTCGGCTTCTTCTTCCGCGCGCTGACGCGTCCATTCCAGCGAGCCGCAGGTGGTCATCGCTTCCAGAACCGGTTCCAGAAGATGACGGCCATTACCTTGTTCAATAGCGGTACGGATCATCGCTGACTGTTCTGGCGTACCGTGGCGCATGGCGTGAAGCAACGGTAAGGTGGGTTTGCCCTCATTGAGGTCATCACCCACATTTTTACCGAGATGCTCGCCGTCGGCGCTGTAATCCAGCAGATCGTCAATGAGCTGGAAAGCCGTACCAAGGTAGCGGCCATAGTCCTGCAACCCTTTCTCTTGCTCAGGCGTACAACCGGCGAGAATACCGGAGCACTGGGCGGCGGCTTCGAACAGACGGGCCGTTTTACTGTAAATCACCCGCATGTAATTTTCTTCGGTAATGTCCGGGTCATTCACGTTCATCAATTGCAGCACTTCGCCTTCTGCAATCACGTTGACCGCTTCCGACATCACTTCCAGCACTTTTAACGAGCCGAGGCTGGTCATCATCTGGAAGGCGCGGGTATAGATAAAGTCGCCGACCAACACGCTGGCGGCATTACCGAAAGCGGCATTTGCCGTCGCTTTGCCGCGACGCATATCGGATTCATCCACCACATCATCATGTAGCAGCGTCGCCGTGTGGATAAACTCGATCAGAGCGGCGATAGTCACGTGCGCGTTACCCTGATAACCCACCGCGCGCGCGGCAAGAACGGCAATCATCGGACGAATGCGTTTTCCGCCGCCGCTAATAATGTAATATCCTAGCTGATTAATCAGTTGAACGTCGGAATTAAGCTGTTCAAGGATTGTCGCATTGACACCCGCCATATCTTGCGCGGTTAACTCGTTGATTTTTTCTAAATTCATCGCAAAAGCCGGGCTTATCGCCCCGATTATCCCATGTCTGAATGAGGTAACGTAGGGTTTATGGTTAGAAATATACCCTGATTGTACTGAAAAAACGCCGCAGATAAACGTTACCGTATGCGTTGTGTTTTTTTTCTTCATGTATTGATGGTAGCACTTGTCAAAGCCGTGCAATTTGCGTAATATTCGCGCCCTATTGTGAATATTTATAGCGCGCTCTGAATCATTGAAAGGTGTGCGCGGAAGCGGAGTTTTTTATGTACGCGGTTTTCCAAAGTGGTGGTAAACAACACCGAGTAAGCGAAGGTCAGACCGTTCGCCTGGAAAAGCTGGACATCGCAACTGGCGAAACTATCGAGTTCGCTGAAGTTCTGATGATCGCAAACGGTGAAGAAGTCAAAATCGGCGTTCCTTTCGTTGATGGCGGCGTAATCAAAGCTGAAGTTGTTGCCCACGGTCGTGGCGAGAAAGTTAAAATCGTTAAGTTTCGTCGCCGTAAACACTACCGTAAGCAGCAGGGCCATCGTCAGTGGTTCACTGATGTGAAAATTACCGGCATCAGCGCTTAAGATTAGGGGAGCAGATTAAATGGCACATAAAAAGGCTGGCGGCTCGACTCGTAACGGTCGCGATTCTGAAGCTAAACGTCTGGGCGTAAAACGCTTTGGCGGTGAAGCAGTTCTGGCAGGCAGCATCATCGTTCGTCAACGTGGTACTAAATTCCACGCTGGTACCAACGTTGGTTGCGGTCGTGACCACACTCTGTTTGCTAAAGCAGACGGTAAAGTGAAATTCGAAGTTAAAGGCCCGAAAAACCGTAAATACATCAGCATCGTTGCTGAGTAAGTTTTTTGTGGTCCGGTAACGGATGAAAGCCCCGCACCTGTTGCGGGGCTTTTTACATTCGATGGCCGACTAAAATATACCCGTGTGGCTGTGCGAATGCCGTTAACGGGTCTTTGCAGGGAACACGGCATGAAGCAGCAGGCAGGCATTGGCATTCTTTTAGCGCTCACTACCGCGATGTGCTGGGGAGCGTTGCCAATAGCAATGAAGCAAGTGCTGGAGGTGATGGAGCCTTCAACCATTGTCTTCTACCGCTTCTTAATGGCCAGTATTGGCCTCGGGGCGATACTGGCAGTAAAAAGAAAGCTGCCGCCGCTGCGTATTTTTCGTAAGCCGCGCTGGTTGGTGTTATTGGCGATAGCGACCTGCGGACTGTTCGGTAATTTCATTTTGTTCAGTTCTTCCCTGCAATATTTAAGCCCAACCGCGTCGCAGGTTATCGGTCAGCTCTCGCCGGTTGGCATGATGGTCGCCAGCGTCTTTATTCTGAAAGAAAAGATGCGCGGTACGCAGGTGATTGGCGCGCTGATGTTATTGAGCGGGCTGGTAATGTTTTTTAACACCAGTCTGATCGAGATTTTTACCCGACTGACCGACTACACCTGGGGCGTTATTTTTGGCGTAGGCGCGGCGATGGTGTGGGTGAGCTATGGCGTGGCGCAAAAAGTATTATTGCGACGTCTGGCCTCGCAGCAGATCCTGTTTTTACTGTACACTTTATGTACGATAGCGCTCTTGCCGCTGGCAAAACCGATGGTGATAGCGCAACTGAGCGACTGGCAGCTCGCCTGTTTGATTTTCTGCGGGCTAAATACGCTGGTAGGATATGGCGCCCTGGCGGAAGCGATGGCGCGTTGGCAGGCGGCGCAGGTGAGCGCGATAATCACGCTTACACCGCTATTTACCCTGCTGTTTTCAGATCTTTTATCTATGGCCTGGCCCGATTTCTTCGCCAGACCGATGTTAAACCTTTTAGGTTATCTCGGTGCGTTTGTCGTGGTTGCGGGCGCGATGTATTCCGCCATTGGTCATCGTATTTGGGGCGGTTTACGCAAGCATGAAACGGTGGTTTCGCAACCCCGCTCAGGCGAATGATTTACGGAGAATAAAATGAAGTTTGTTGATGAAGCATCGATTCTGGTCGTTGCAGGCGATGGCGGTAATGGCTGTGTGAGCTTCCGCCGCGAAAAATATATCCCGAAAGGCGGCCCGGACGGCGGTGATGGCGGCGACGGCGGCGACGTCTGGATGGAAGCCGATGAAAACCTGAATACGCTGATCGATTACCGCTTTGAAAAATCGTTCCGCGCTGAACGTGGTCAGAATGGCGCGAGCCGCGACTGTACCGGTAAACGCGGTAAAGACGTGACCATCAAAGTGCCGGTCGGTACGCGCGTTATCGACCAGGGAACCGGTGAAACGATGGGCGACATGACCAAACACGGTCAGCGTCTGTTGGTCGCGAAGGGCGGCTGGCATGGGCTAGGCAATACCCGTTTTAAATCCTCGGTTAACCGTACGCCGCGCCAGAAAACCAATGGTACGCCGGGCGATAAGCGCGACCTGCTGCTGGAACTGATGCTGCTGGCGGATGTCGGGATGCTGGGGATGCCAAATGCCGGTAAATCAACGTTCATTCGCGCGGTATCGGCAGCAAAACCGAAAGTCGCGGACTATCCGTTTACCACGCTGGTGCCGAGCCTGGGCGTGGTACGTATGGACAGCGAAAAGAGTTTTGTGGTGGCCGACATTCCGGGGTTGATCGAAGGCGCGGCGGAAGGCGCGGGCTTGGGGATTCGCTTCCTGAAGCACCTCGAACGTTGCCGCGTACTGCTGCACCTCATTGATATCGATCCGATCGACGGTTCCGATCCGGTGGAAAACGCCCGTATCATTATTGGCGAACTGGAAAAATACAGCCAGGATCTGGCGGCTAAACCGCGCTGGTTAGTGTTCAACAAGATCGATCTGATGGATAAAACCGAAGCGGAAGAGAAAGCGAAAGCGATCGCCGAAGCGTTGGGCTGGGAAGGGAAATACTATCTGATTTCCGCTGCCAGTCAGCTAGGGGTGAAAGATCTTTGCTGGGATGTGATGACCTTTATCATCGAGAATCCGATCGCGCAGGCTGAAGAAGCAAAACAGCCGGAAAAAGTCGAGTTCATGTGGGACGATTATCATCGCCAGCAGTTGGCTGAAGTGGAAGAAGACGCAGACGATGACTGGGATGACGACTGGGATGAAGACGACGAAGAAGGCGTCGAGTTCATCTACAAACGTTAATCTCGTAGCCGGATGGCGCTAACGCTTATCCGGCCTATAAAAGCCAACGGGCCGCATTTGCGGCCCGTTTTATTATGTTCGTTGTAGGCCGGATAAGGCGCGTTAGCGCCGCCATCCGGCAATAATGCACTCAGTTATTCTGATAAATATCCTTATACAACCGACTCTCGAAGCGTACCAGCGGGATTCGGCGATTACGCTGATCGGCAGGTGGAACCGCGTAGCCGGACAAATACTGTACAAATGCCATCCGTTGCCCGCTTGCGGTGGTAATAAAGCCCGCCAGATTATACACGCCCTGCAGTGATCCGGTTTTCGCCGAAACCTTACCGTCTACGCCCGCCTGATGCAGCCCGGCGCGGTATTGTAATGAACCATCATAGCCCGCCAGCGGCAGCATAGAGATAAAGTTCAGCTCGTTATCATGTTGGGCGATATATTGCAGCACCTGCATCATCGTGGCGGGAGCGATCAGATTATGGCGAGAAAGACCGGAACCGTCGGCAATAATGGTATTGCCGATATCAATTCCCGCCTGTTGGCGCAGAATCTGGCGAACGGCATCCGATCCCGCCCGCCAGGTGCCAGGCACGTTAAACCTGACATGACCAATCATCCGAAAAACAGTATCGGCGATCATGTTGTCTGACTTTTTCAGCATAATCTTAAGCAGATCGTGCAGTGGCGCCGACTGTTTACTGGCGACGATCGTTCCGGGCTCGTTAACCTGCGTCTGGCGCAGCAGCGTGCCGCGGTAAGTTATCCCGGCCTCTTTCAGTTCCTGCTTGAGGATCGCGCCCGCGTAGCTGGCGCCGTCCTGAATAGCAAAGGCCAGCGGCAGCGGGTCGGCGCGCTGTGGTAAACAGCCGGTAAGCGTATAACGGTTCAAATCGCCAGGCACAACATCCAGCTCGCAATACTGCGCGTCTGCCGAACCGCGCGGTAGAGTCCGTACCTGGCTGAACATCGTTACCGGATAATAAGAGGCCACGCGAATAAAGGCTAAATCGTTTGGTTTTTGCGCGCTATAAAGCGACACAGAAAAACAGTTGCGGTCAACAATGGCGGCGGCGGGAGGCGCGCTGAAACACTGCGTCAGGTCGTTCCACGGCCAGCCTGGCGCTTTATCGTGGCTGGCGAAAATCGACGTGTCGATAAGCACATTGCCGTCGATTTGCGTGACGCCGGACTTTTTCAGCGTCGCGACCATATTGCGAATATCCTGACGTTTTAGCGTTGGATCGCCACCGAAGCGCGCAATTACGTCACCTTTCAGGATGCCGTTATCGACGTTGCCTTTAGTCTCCAGCGTGGTCGTAAAACGGAAATCCGGGCCGAGTTGAATCAGCGCCGCCAGCGCGGTAATCACCTTTTGGGTACTGGCGGGAAGCGCCATCTGCTGACTATGATAATCAATAGCCGGCGCGGGCGCGCCAATCTTTTGCACCATCAGCGCGAGGTTGGCGCCGGCCGGAAGCTGTTTGATGTATTCGTCAATATTCGCGGCCTGAACGCTGAACGCTATACTGGTGGTCAATCCGATGATAAATCTGGAAAATCGCATAATCTCGCGCTAACACCCTGGAAACAAGCCGTCATACTACGGCGCAACGCCCTAAAAAGTAAACGATGACCCATAGGGAACTCCAGGGTAAAATGGTTATCAAAGAGGAAATTGTAGCTGACCTGGGACTGCGCGCCCGGGTTGGTGTTTTTTTGCTTCTGACCCTGGTATGGCATATGCCGGGGCTGGCTTAGCAGCCGGGGTAGAGTTCATTGCCCCCTACAGGAATGTTCAAGAGGTATAACAAATGCAAGCTATTCCGATGACCTTACGCGGAGCCGAAAAACTGCGCGAAGAGCTGGATTTTCTGAAATCTGTGCGCCGTCCTGAAATCATCGCCGCTATCGCCGAAGCGCGCGAACATGGCGATTTAAAAGAAAACGCGGAGTATCATGCTGCACGCGAACAGCAGGGTTTCTGCGAAGGGCGCATTAAAGATATCGAAGCAAAACTGTCGAATGCGCAGGTGATTGATGTCACTAAAATGCCGAACAATGGTCGCGTGATTTTCGGCGCTACCGTCACGGTGCTGAACCTGGACACCGACGAAGAGCAGACCTACCGCATTGTTGGCGATGATGAGGCGGATTTTAAGCAAAATCTCATTTCGGTAAACTCGCCAATCGCTCGCGGTCTGATCGGCAAAGAGCAAGATGACGTCGTGGTGATCAAAACGCCTGGCGGCGATGTGGAATACGAAGTGCTTAAAGTGGAATACCTTTAAGTAGTACTCAATACGCAAATTGTTGGTGTATTGTAAAGAAAGGAAAAAGGCCGCATAGCGGCCTTTTATCAACGGAGAGAGCGTGGCATTTTGCTCTCCTGCTCGTGGAAAACCCCTCGTTTTACACAGATTTTGTGTTCGACTTTAGGATATCCTTAACGCGGCAGCGAGATTTTACGCTCTTTAGTTGGGCGATACAGCACCAGCGTTTTACCGATGACCTGTACGTTACAGGCGCCGGTTTCGCGCACGATAGCGTCCACGATCAAGGTTTTTGTTTCGCGATCTTCCGAGGCGATTTTCACCTTGATAAGTTCATGGTGCTCTAACGCTTGTTCAATCTCGGCCAGTACCCCTTCGGTCAAACCATTATTGCCAAGCATAACAACAGGCTTGAGCGGATGTGCCAGACCTTTTAGGTGCTGTTTTTGTTTAGTACTCAGATTCATCGTATATTTTTGCTTACGTTGGGATTGAAAACGGGTCATTCTACCGCCATCTCCCTTATATCGCCAAATAGGCGTGTAGAAATTTACGCCATTGGCTACGATGAACTGCCCCGACGGGAAAGTTAAATGACAGGTAAAAAGCGTTCTGCCAGCTCAAGCCGCTGGCTTCAGGAACACTTTAGCGATAAATATGTTCAACAGGCGCAGAAAAAGGGGCTACGCTCCCGTGCCTGGTTTAAACTTGATGAAATACAGCAAAGTGACAAACTTTTTAAGCCGGGAATGACGGTAGTTGATCTCGGCGCTGCGCCAGGAGGCTGGTCACAGTATGTGGTCACGCAGATTGGCGGCAAAGGCCGCATCATCGCTTGTGATCTTTTACCTATGGATCCTATCGTTGGTGTGGACTTTCTTCAGGGCGATTTTCGTGATGAACTTGTCATGAAAGCGTTACTGGAACGCGTGGGTGACAGTAAAGTACAAGTTGTCATGTCGGATATGGCACCAAACATGAGCGGAACACCGGCGGTGGATATCCCCCGCGCCATGTATCTGGTGGAGCTGGCGTTAGAGATGTGCCGCGATGTGCTGGCGCCAGGCGGAAGTTTTGTAGTGAAGGTGTTCCAGGGCGAAGGTTTCGATGAGTATCTAAGGGAAATTCGCTCCCTGTTTACGAAGGTTAAAGTTCGTAAGCCGGACTCTTCGCGTGCGCGTTCGCGTGAAGTGTACATTGTAGCGACCGGGCGAAAGTGATAACCGGCAGATTTCAGACGTAAGGTTTGAAAGAAACTGGATATAGAGTATCCTGACGCTGTTTTTAACACAGTTGTAATAAGAGGTTAATCCCTTGAGTGACATGGCGAAAAACCTAATACTCTGGCTGGTCATTGCCGTTGTGCTGATGTCAGTATTCCAGAGCTTTGGGCCCAGCGAGTCTAATGGCCGTAAGGTGGATTACTCTACCTTCCTGCAAGAGGTCAATCAGGACCAGGTTCGCGAAGCGCGTATCAACGGACGTGAGATCAACGTTACCAAGAAAGATAGTAACCGTTACACGACTTACATTCCGATTAATGATCCGAAGCTGCTTGATAACCTGCTGACTAAAAACGTCAAGGTTGTTGGCGAACCACCTGAAGAGCCAAGCCTGCTGGCTTCTATCTTCATTTCCTGGTTCCCGATGCTGTTGCTGATCGGCGTCTGGATCTTCTTCATGCGTCAGATGCAGGGCGGCGGTGGCAAAGGCGCCATGTCGTTCGGTAAGAGCAAGGCGCGTATGCTGACGGAAGATCAGATCAAAACCACGTTTGCTGACGTCGCGGGTTGTGACGAAGCGAAAGAAGAAGTGGCGGAACTGGTTGAATACCTGCGTGAACCGAGCCGTTTCCAGAAGCTGGGCGGTAAAATTCCGAAAGGCGTCCTGATGGTCGGCCCGCCGGGTACCGGTAAAACCCTGCTGGCAAAAGCCATTGCGGGTGAAGCGAAGGTGCCATTCTTTACGATTTCCGGTTCTGACTTTGTGGAAATGTTCGTCGGTGTCGGCGCGTCTCGTGTGCGTGACATGTTCGAACAGGCCAAGAAAGCGGCGCCGTGCATTATCTTCATCGATGAAATCGACGCCGTAGGTCGCCAGCGTGGCGCAGGTCTGGGCGGCGGTCACGATGAACGTGAGCAGACGTTGAACCAGATGCTGGTTGAGATGGACGGCTTCGAAGGTAACGAAGGTATCATCGTTATCGCCGCAACTAACCGTCCGGACGTTCTGGACCCGGCGCTGCTGCGTCCAGGCCGTTTTGACCGTCAGGTGGTGGTAGGCCTGCCGGATGTGCGCGGTCGTGAGCAGATTCTGAAGGTGCATATGCGTCGCGTACCGTTAGCGACGGATATTGATGCGGCGATCATTGCGCGCGGTACGCCGGGCTTCTCCGGTGCTGACCTGGCGAACCTGGTCAACGAAGCGGCGCTGTTTGCAGCTCGTGGTAATAAGCGCGTTGTGTCGATGGTTGAGTTCGAGAAAGCGAAAGACAAAATCATGATGGGCGCCGAACGTCGCTCCATGGTGATGACGGAAGCGCAGAAAGAGTCGACCGCGTACCACGAAGCGGGCCACGCGATTATCGGTCGCCTGGTGCCGGAACACGATCCGGTGCACAAAGTGACGATTATCCCGCGTGGTCGTGCGCTGGGCGTGACCTTCTTCTTGCCTGAAGGCGACGCGATCAGCGCCAGCCGTCAGAAGCTGGAAAGCCAAATCAGCACGCTGTACGGCGGCCGTCTGGCGGAAGAGATTATCTACGGCGTTGAGCATGTTTCTACCGGCGCGTCGAACGACATTAAAGTCGCGACTAACCTGGCGCGTAACATGGTCACCCAGTGGGGCTTCTCGGAGAAACTCGGTCCGTTGCTGTATGCGGAAGAAGAGGGCGAAGTATTCCTCGGCCGTAGCGTCGCAAAAGCGAAACATATGTCTGATGAAACTGCGCGTATCATCGACCAGGAAGTGAAAGCGCTGATTGAACGTAACTACAATCGCGCTCGTCAGATCCTGACTGACAATATGGATATTCTGCACGCGATGAAAGATGCGCTGATGAAATATGAAACCATCGATGCGCCGCAGATTGATGACCTGATGGCGCGTCGTGAAGTGCGTCCGCCTGCGGGCTGGGAAGATCCAAACGGCACCAATAACTCTGACAGCAATGGTACGCCTCAGGCGCCGCGTCCGGTTGATGAACCACGCACGCCGAACCCGGGCAACACGATGTCAGAGCAGCTGGGCGACAAATAAACGTTTGTTGTACAACATTATGTTTAGCGCTCACCGAAACCCTGGGGCTTGCCCCGGGGTTTTTCTTTTTTTAACTCACCACAAATAAAACAGGGATTTTGACCATGAAACTCTTCGCTCAGGGCGCCACGCTCGATCTCACTCATCCGCATGTTATGGGGATCCTGAACGTAACGCCGGATTCGTTCTCCGACGGCGGCGCGCATAACACGCTGATTGAGGCGGTGAAACATGCGAATTTAATGGTGAATGCCGGGGCGACAATTATTGATGTGGGGGGGGAATCAACGCGACCAGGCGCGGCAGAAGTGAGCGTGGAAGAAGAGCTGGATCGCGTTATTCCGGTACTGGAAGCAATCGCGCAACGTTTTGAAGTGTGGATTTCTGTGGATACCTCTAAACCCGAGGTGATCCGTGAAGCGGCAAGGGCGGGCGCGCATATTATCAATGATGTCCGTTCACTCTCCGAACCCGGCGCGTTGGAAGCGGCAGCGGAAACCGGCTTGCCGGTCAGTCTTATGCACATGCAGGGCAACCCCAAAACCATGCAGGAGGCGCCGAAATATGACGATGTCTTTGCCGAGGTGAATCGCTACTTTATTGAGCAAATAGCACGTTGTGAGAAGGCCGGCATCGCAAAAGAGAAATTGTTGCTCGACCCAGGATTCGGTTTCGGTAAAAATCTCTCTCACAATTATACCTTACTGGCGCGACTGGGTGAGTTTCATCATTTTAACCTGCCGCTGCTGGTGGGCATGTCACGTAAAACGATGGTTGGTCAGTTACTTAACGTGGGACCATCAGACCGTCTGAACGGTAGCCTTGCGTGCGCGGTAATTGCCGCGATGCAGGGCGCGCAGATCATTCGCGTCCATGACGTCAAAGAAACCGTAGAGGCGATGCGGGTGGTAGAAGCCACTCTGTCTGCAAAGGAAAACAAACGCTATGAGTAATCGTAAATATTTCGGTACCGATGGGATTCGCGGACGTGTAGGCAATGCCCCCATTACACCTGATTTCGTGCTTAAACTGGGTTGGGCTGCCGGAAAAGTGCTGGCGCGTCATGGTTCGCGTAAAATCATTATCGGTAAAGATACGCGTATTTCCGGCTATATGCTGGAGTCCGCGCTGGAGGCGGGCCTTGCCGCTGCGGGACTGTCGGCCTCGTTTACCGGGCCTATGCCAACGCCAGCCGTCGCCTATCTGACGCGGACTTTCCGCGCGGAGGCGGGTATCGTTATCTCGGCTTCGCATAACCCGTTCTATGATAACGGCATTAAATTCTTCTCTATCGACGGTACGAAACTGCCTGACGATGTGGAAGAAGCCATCGAAGCCGAAATGGAAAAAGAGATCACCTGCGTAGACTCCGCCGAGCTGGGGAAAGCGAGCCGCATCGTCGATGCCGCCGGACGCTATATTGAGTTCTGTAAAGGCACCTTCCCGAACGAACTGAGCCTCAATGGCCTGAAAGTGGTTGTGGATTGCGCCAACGGCGCTACCTACCATATCGCGCCGAATGTGCTGCGCGAGCTGGGCGCGACCGTTATCGCCATCGGCTGTGAGCCAAACGGCGTCAACATTAACGAAGAAGTGGGCGCGACCGACGTGCGCGCGTTGCAGGCGCGCGTGTTGGCGGAGAAGGCGGAACTCGGCATCGCGCTTGACGGCGACGGCGACCGGGTCATCATGGTTGACCATGAAGGCAATAAAGTCGATGGCGATCAGATCATGTATATCATCGCGCGCGAAGGGCTGCGCCAGGGGCAACTGCGCGGCGGCGCGGTGGGGACGCTGATGAGCAATATGGGGCTGGAGCTGGCGCTCAAGCAGCTTGGCATTCCGTTTGCCCGGGCGAAAGTGGGCGACCGCTACGTGCTGGAAAAATTGCAGGAAAAAGGCTGGCGCATCGGCGCGGAAAACTCTGGTCACGTTATTCTGCTGGATAAAACGACCACTGGCGACGGTATTGTAGCGGGGCTACAAGTTCTGGCGGCGATGGTGCGTAATCATATGAGTCTGCACGATCTGTGCAGCGGTATGAAAATGTTCCCGCAGATTCTGGTTAACGTGCGTTACACCGCCGGTAGCGGCGATCCGCTGGAAAATGAAGCGGTGAAAGCGGTAACGGCGGACGTAGAAGCCACGCTCGGCAATCGTGGGCGGGTACTGCTACGTAAATCCGGTACCGAACCGCTGATTCGCGTGATGGTTGAAGGCGAGGATGAAGCGCAGGTTACGGCATTCGCCCATCGTATCGCGGATGCGGTAAAAGCCGTTTAAGCGTTTAAGTGACTAAAAAGGCGGCGGTTGCCGCCTTACGGCCCGCAAAAAACAACGCTTTTGCTGTTTTTTTCCGCAGTTGATACAATGCGCTTAAATTGCCCTTGCGAAGGTCATTCGCTTTGGTTAGTATTCACACCCGCTTCAGTGGGAAACAGTAAAAATCCCGCTTTATTGGTAGAAGCATTGGTACGCGGCAACTCCGCAAGGAACAGGTTGATTATGTACGAAGCTCTTTTAGTTGTTTTCCTTATTGTGGCAATTGGCCTTGTAGGTCTGATCATGCTGCAGCAAGGTAAAGGCGCTGATATGGGAGCCTCCTTCGGAGCAGGCGCTTCCGCTACGCTATTTGGTTCAAGTGGTTCTGGTAACTTCATGACCCGAATGACGGCGGTATTGGCGACGCTGTTCTTCATCATCAGTCTGGTGTTGGGTAATATCAATAGCAACAAAACCAATAAAGGAAGCGAGTGGGAAAATCTGAGCGCGCCGGCGAAGACCGAGCAGACTCAACCTGCTGCACCGGCCCAGCCGACCAGCGATATCCCGCGCTAATAGCAGTATCCGTGCCGAGGTGGTGGAAT
The DNA here is from genome assembly GCF_051700745.1 of Salmonella sp. NW884. Lineage (NCBI taxonomy): Bacteria > Pseudomonadati > Pseudomonadota > Gammaproteobacteria > Enterobacterales > Enterobacteriaceae > Salmonella > Salmonella sp. NW884. The sequence goes on from NZ_JAMMDE010000002.1 coordinate 57,041, forward strand.
TGGTAGACACGCTACCTTGAGGTGGTAGTGCCCAATAGGGCTTACGGGTTCAAGTCCCGTCCTCGGTACCAATATTCCGAAAGAAAGACGCTGAAAAGCGTCTTTTTTTTCGTCTGTTATTTGTGGTTGTCTGTAGGTCGGATAAGGCGTTTACGCCGCCATCCGACATTATTACAACCCATGATGGCGCTACGTTTATCAGGCCTATAGACACCTTATATTCCGCGCATAAAAAAGGCCGCTTTCGCGGCCTTAGAATGATAAATGTTTACTTCGCTTTGTTTTCCAGATTTTCAACCTGCGGCAGACCGGTCGCGGAAGAGGCGGTTAACAGACCCGCTTTCGCGTAGCCGAACAGTTTCTCGCGGGTATCGGTAATGTCCAGATTACGCATGGTCAGCTGGCCAATACGATCGTCCGGTGAGAACACGGACTCGCCTTTCTCCATGGTCAGACGCTCAGCCTTATAGGTCAGATTGTCGGACACGGTATTCAGGATGGAGTAGTCGTTGCCGCGACGCAGCTCCAACGTCACTTCACCGGTAATCTGGCTGGCGACCCAACGTTGCAGGCCGTCACGCAGCATCAGCGCCTGCGAGTCGAACCAGCGGCCCTGATACAGCAGTTTACCCAGCTGACGACCATGAGAATGATACTGTTCAATGGTGTCTTCGTTGTGAATACCGGTCAACAGACGCTCGTAAGCGATGTGCAGCAGCGCCATTCCGGGGGCTTCATAAATACCGCGGCTTTTTGCTTCAATGATGCGGTTTTCAATTTGGTCGCTCATGCCCAGGCCGTGACGGCCGCCGATGCGGTTTGCTTCCAGCATCATCTCAACATCATCGCTGAAGGTTTTACCGTTCAGGGCAACAGGGTGACCCTGTTCGAAGCGGACGGTCACCTCTTCTGCCGGGATCTTCACGCTCTCGTCCCAGAACTTCACGCCCATAATCGGGTTGACGATCTTGACGCTGGAGTTAAGAAACTCCAGATCTTTCGCTTCATGCGTGGCGCCGAGCATGTTGGAGTCGGTGGAGTAGGCTTTTTCGACTGACATCTTATAGTCGAAACCGCAGGCAATCATAAATTCAGACATCTCATGGCGACCACCCAGCTCATCGATAAAGTCGGTATCCAGCCACGGTTTGTAAATCTGTAATTCAGCATTCGTCAGCAGGCCGTAACGATAGAAACGTTCAATATCGTTGCCTTTATAGGTACTGCCGTCGCCCCAGATATTCACGCCGTCTTCTTTCATCGCGGCGACCAGCATCGTGCCGGTTACGGCACGGCCCAGAGGCGTGGTATTGAAATAGGTCAGTCCGCCAGTCGTATTATGGAAAGCGCCGCACTGAATCGCTGCGATCCCTTCTGCAACCAACTGCTTGCGGCAATCAATCAGGCGAGCATTCTCTGCGCCATACTCCATTGCGCGACGAGGAATGGCGTCATAGTCATCCTCATCCGGTTGTCCCAGATTCGCAGTATAGGCATATGGGACAGCTCCTTTTTGTCGCATCCACAGCAGCGCGGCGCTGGTGTCCAGACCGCCGGAAAAAGCGATACCAATACGTTGACCTGCTGGAAGATGCTTAAGAATCGTCGTCATAGAATAGAACCCTGCTTGATTGACTGATAATGAGATCGGTTTCTGCTTTAGTGCATTTTTATGCAAAATAAATGAGTTTTCATTTAATCATCTTTTAGCAGAGACAGGAAGCGTTTAGTGAAGGTTTACTGAAATAACGTTGTGACATGCGTGTATAAGCCGGAGAGGTGGGATGAGTATAACGAAGAGTGATATTCATTCATCTGCATATTGGGAATAGGGTTGACATAACTCATGCCAGGTCACTATACTGTGCGCAGATTTTACGTCCCGTCCTCGGTACCAAATCCCAGCAGTATTTGCAAATTTTGCCCAAAACGAGTAGAATTTGCCACGTTTCAGGCGCGGGGTGGAGCAGCCTGGTAGCTCGTCGGGCTCATAACCCGAAGGTCGTCGGTTCAAATCCGGCCCCCGCAACCACTTTCCCTTAGAGTTCTTTTTCAAATATACTGTGAAGATTATGTCCTTCGTAGCTGGATTTGAAAAAAATTCTTTCGGAAGGTACACCAGACCGCCGTTGCGGTTATAGGGTTCAGTTATCTAAAGCCCCGATTTATCGGGGTTTTTTGTTATCTGACTACAGAATAACTGGGCTTTAGGCCCTTTTTTTATGTCTTGGGGGTGGGCTTGTCCACATTAGAGCAAAAATTAACAGAGATGATTACAGCGCCAGTTGAAGCCTTAGGCTACGAGCTGGTCGGCATCGAATTTATTCGCGGTCGCACATCCACACTGCGCATCTATATTGATAGTGAAGATGGCATCAATGTTGATGATTGTGCTGATGTGAGCCACCAGGTAAGCGCGGTGCTGGACGTTGAAGATCCTATCTCCGTGGCTTACAACCTTGAAGTCTCGTCACCGGGTCTCGACCGTCCTATGTTCACTGCCGATCATTATGCGCGTTTCCAGGGTGAAGAAGTCGCGCTGGTTCTTCGCATGGCGGTACAGAACCGTCGCAAGTGGCAGGGCATTATCAAAGCGGTGGACGGTGAAATGATTACCGTCACAGTCGAAGGCAAAGATGAAGTGTTCGCGCTGAGTAATATCCAGAAGGCGAACCTGGTTCCCCACTTTTAACAGTCTGGATGAGGTGAAAAGCCCGCGATGAACAAAGAAATTTTGGCTGTTGTTGAAGCCGTCTCCAACGAAAAAGCGCTGCCACGCGAAAAAATTTTTGAAGCGCTGGAAAGTGCGCTGGCGACAGCAACAAAGAAAAAATATGAGCAGGAGATCGATGTTCGTGTAGAAATCGATCGTAAAAGCGGTGATTTTGATACTTTCCGCCGTTGGTTGATCGTTGAAGAAGTGACCATGCCGACGAAGGAAATTACGCTGGAAGCGGCGCGTTTTGAAGACGAAAGCCTGAATGTCGGCGACTATGTTGAAGATCAGATTGAATCTGTCACCTTTGACCGTATCACCACGCAGACTGCGAAACAGGTTATCGTACAGAAGGTCCGTGAAGCTGAACGCGCGATGGTTGTCGATCAGTTCCGCGACCAGGAAGGCGAAATTGTCACTGGCGTGGTGAAGAAAGTGAACCGCGACAATATCTCTCTGGAAATTAAATCCGAAGGGATGGCCGGTAACGCTGAAGCGGTGATTCTGCGTGAAGATATGCTGCCGCGTGAAAACTTCCGTCCGGGCGACCGCATCCGCGGTGTTCTGTACGCTGTACGTCCAGAAGCGCGTGGCGCGCAGCTGTTCGTCACCCGTTCCAAGCCGGAAATGCTGATCGAACTGTTCCGCATCGAAGTACCGGAAATCGGCGAAGAAGTGATTGAAATTAAAGCGGCGGCTCGCGATCCGGGTTCTCGTGCGAAAATCGCAGTGAAAACCAACGATAAACGTATCGATCCGGTCGGCGCTTGCGTGGGGATGCGCGGCGCGCGCGTTCAGGCGGTCTCTACCGAACTGGGCGGTGAGCGTATCGATATCGTGCTGTGGGATGATAACCCGGCGCAGTTCGTCATTAATGCGATGGCGCCGGCAGACGTCGCGTCTATCGTGGTGGACGAAGATAAACATACCATGGATATCGCCGTTGAAGCCGGTAATCTGGCGCAGGCGATCGGACGTAATGGTCAGAACGTCCGCCTGGCTTCGCAATTGAGCGGCTGGGAACTCAACGTAATGACCGTTGATGACTTGCAGGCTAAACATCAGGCTGAAGCACATGCCGCTATCGAGATTTTTACTAAATATCTTGATATTGATGAAGAGTTCGCGACCGTTCTGGTAGAAGAAGGTTTCTCCACGCTCGAGGAACTGGCCTATGTGCCAATGAAAGAACTGCTGGAAATTGACGGCCTTGATGAGCCGACCGTTGAAGCACTGCGCGAGCGTGCTAAAAACGCACTGGCCACTCTGGCGCAGGACCAGGAAGCAAGCCTCGGTGATAACAAACCGGCTGACGATCTGCTGAATCTGGAAGGATTAGATCGCGATATGGCTTTCAAACTGGCGGCTCGTGGTGTTTGTACGCTGGAAGATCTCGCCGACCAGGGCATTGATGATCTGGCTGATATCGAAGGGTTGACCGACGAAAAAGCCGGTGAGCTGATTATGGCTGCCCGTAATATTTGCTGGTTCGGCGACGAAGCGTAATAAACTGTAGCAGGAAGGAACAGCATGACAGATGTAACCCTAAAAGCGCTGGCCGCAGAGAGACAGGTTTCCGTGGATCGCCTGGTACAGCAGTTTGCTGATGCAGGTATCCGGAAATCTGCTGACGACTCTGTGTCCGCACAAGAAAAACAGACTTTACTGGCGCACCTGAACCGCGAAGCGGTTTCTGGTCCCGATAAACTGACGCTGCAGCGTAAAACGCGCAGCACCCTGAATATTCCTGGTACCGGTGGAAAAAGTAAATCGGTACAAATCGAAGTCCGCAAGAAGCGCACCTTTGTGAAACGCGATCCGCAAGAGGCTGAACGCCTGGCCGCGGAAGAGCAGGCGCAGCGTGAAGCGGAAGAGCAAGCCCGTCGTGAGGCAGAAGAACAGGCCAAACGCGAGGCGCAACAAAAAGCTGAACGCGAGGCCGCAGAACAAGCTAAGCGTGAAGCCGCTGAAAAAGCGAAACGTGAAGCTGCGGAAAAAGACAAAGTGAGCAATCAACAGACTGACGATATGACCAAAACCGCCCAGGCCGAAAAAGCCCGCCGTGAGAATGAAGCTGCAGAGCTGAAGCGTAAAGCGGAAGAAGAAGCACGTCGCAAACTCGAAGAAGAAGCGCGTCGTGTAGCAGAAGAAGCTCGCCGCATGGCGGAAGAAAACAAATGGACCGCAACGCCTGAGCCAGTAGAAGACACCAGTGACTATCATGTCACCACTTCTCAGCACGCTCGCCAGGCCGAAGACGAAAACGATCGTGAAGTAGAAGGCGGTCGTGGTCGTGGCCGTAATGCAAAAGCAGCGCGTCCGGCGAAAAAAGGCAAACATGCCGAATCCAAAGCCGATCGCGAAGAAGCGCGTGCTGCGGTTCGCGGCGGTAAAGGCGGCAAGCGTAAAGGGTCTTCTTTACAGCAAGGCTTCCAGAAGCCCGCTCAGGCCGTTAACCGCGACGTGGTGATCGGTGAAACCATCACCGTTGGCGAACTGGCGAACAAGATGGCGGTTAAAGGCTCTCAGGTCATCAAAGCGATGATGAAGCTGGGCGCCATGGCCACCATCAACCAGGTCATCGACCAGGAAACCGCACAGCTGGTTGCCGAAGAGATGGGCCACAAAGTTATCCTGCGTCGTGAAAACGAACTGGAAGAAGCGGTAATGAGCGACCGTGATACCGGCGCTGCGGCTGAACCGCGCGCACCGGTTGTGACCATCATGGGCCACGTTGACCACGGTAAAACCTCTCTGCTGGACTACATTCGTTCCACGAAAGTAGCCTCTGGCGAAGCGGGCGGCATTACCCAGCACATCGGTGCTTACCACGTTGAAACTGACAACGGGATGATCACCTTCCTGGACACCCCGGGCCACGCCGCGTTTACTTCCATGCGTGCTCGTGGTGCGCAGGCAACGGATATCGTGGTTCTGGTGGTTGCGGCAGACGACGGCGTGATGCCGCAGACTATCGAAGCTATCCAGCACGCGAAAGCGGCAGGTGTGCCGGTCGTGGTTGCGGTGAACAAAATCGATAAGCCGGAAGCCGATCCGGATCGCGTTAAGAACGAACTGTCCCAGTACGGCATTCTGCCGGAAGAGTGGGGCGGCGAGAGCCAGTTCGTTCACGTGTCTGCGAAAGCAGGTACCGGTATCGACGAACTGCTGGACGCTATCCTGCTGCAGGCCGAAGTTCTGGAACTGAAAGCGGTACGTAAAGGTATGGCGAGCGGTGCGGTTATCGAATCCTTCCTGGATAAAGGTCGTGGTCCGGTGGCTACCGTGCTGGTTCGTGAAGGTACGTTGCATAAGGGCGATATCGTGCTGTGTGGCTTCGAATACGGCCGCGTGCGTGCGATGCGTAACGAACTGGGTCAGGAAGTGCTGGAAGCGGGTCCGTCCATTCCGGTGGAAATCCTCGGCCTGTCCGGCGTTCCGGCTGCGGGTGACGAAGTGACCGTCGTTCGCGACGAGAAGAAAGCGCGTGAAGTGGCTCTGTATCGTCAGGGTAAATTCCGTGAAGTTAAACTGGCGCGTCAGCAGAAATCTAAACTCGAGAACATGTTCGCCAACATGACCGAAGGCGAAGTTCACGAAGTGAACATCGTGCTGAAGGCCGACGTACAGGGTTCTGTGGAAGCGATCTCCGACTCCTTGCTGAAACTGTCTACCGACGAAGTGAAAGTGAAGATCATCGGTTCTGGCGTAGGTGGTATCACCGAAACCGACGCGACCCTGGCTGCGGCGTCCAACGCCATTCTGGTGGGCTTCAACGTTCGTGCTGATGCTTCTGCGCGTAAAGTGATCGAATCTGAAAGCCTGGATCTGCGTTACTACTCCGTCATCTATAACCTGATCGACGAAGTGAAAGCGGCGATGAGCGGTATGCTGTCTCCGGAACTGAAACAGCAGATCATCGGTCTGGCTGAAGTGCGCGATGTGTTCAAATCGCCGAAATTCGGCGCGATCGCGGGCTGTATGGTTACCGAAGGTACGATTAAACGCCATAACCCAATCCGCGTACTGCGCGACAACGTGGTTATCTATGAAGGCGAGCTGGAATCCCTGCGCCGCTTCAAAGATGACGTTAACGAAGTCCGTAACGGCATGGAATGTGGTATCGGCGTGAAGAACTACAACGACGTTCGCGTTGGCGATATGATCGAAGTATTCGAAATCATCGAGATCCAACGTACCATCGCTTAAGGTTGGTTGGGTGTAGGCCGGATAAGGCGTTTACGTCGCCATCCGGCAATGTTATGCCTGATGGCGCTAGCGCTTATCAGGTCTACAGCCTGAATACCGTATTAATTTCAAAAAGGGGCTGATAGCCCCTTTTTTGTCTGGAGAATTTATTATGGCGAAAGAATTTGGTCGCCCGCAGCGCGTGGCCCAGGAGATGCAAAAAGAGATCGCAATCATCCTGCAGCGCGAAATTAAAGACCCGCGCCTGGGCATGATGACTACCGTCTCCGGTGTCGAAATGTCCCGTGACCTGGCCTATGCCAAAGTGTTTGTCACCTTTTTGAACGACAAAGATGAAGACGCAGTAAAAGCGGGCATCAAAGCGTTGCAGGAAGCGTCTGGTTTCATCCGCAGCTTGCTGGGTAAAGCGATGCGTCTGCGCATCGTGCCGGAACTGACCTTCTTCTACGACAACTCGCTGGTGGAAGGGATGCGTATGTCCAACCTGGTGACTAACGTGGTGAAGCATGACGAAGAACGTCGTGTGAACCCGGACGACAGCAAGGAGGACTGATGAGTCGTCCTCGTCGTCGTGGCCGCGACATTCACGGCGTTCTGCTGCTGGATAAGCCGCAGGGTATGTCCAGCAATGACGTGCTGCAGAAAGTTAAGCGCATCTACAATGCCAACCGCGCCGGGCATACCGGCGCGCTGGACCCGCTGGCGACCGGCATGTTGCCGATTTGCCTCGGCGAAGCGACAAAATTTTCGCAGTACCTGCTGGATTCTGACAAACGCTATCGTGTTATTGCCCGTCTGGGGCAGCGCACGGATACCTCTGACGCCGATGGTCAAATCGTGCAGGAGCGTCCGGTGACTTTCAGCGCTGAGCAGCTTGCGAGCGCGCTGGAGACCTTTCGTGGGGATATCGAACAGATTCCCTCGATGTATTCGGCGCTGAAGTATCAGGGCAAGAAACTGTACGAATATGCCCGCCAGGGTATCGAAGTGCCGCGCGAAGCCCGCCCGATTACCGTCTATGAGCTGCTGTTTATTCGCCATGAAGGTAACGAGCTGGAGCTGGAAGTTCATTGCTCCAAAGGCACCTATATTCGTACCATTATTGATGATTTAGGTGAGAAACTGGGCTGTGGCGCGCACGTAACGTACCTGCGTCGTCTGACGGTCAGCAAGTATCCGGTGGATCGTATGGTGACGCTGGAGCATTTGCAGACGCTGGTAGCACAGGCGGAACAGCAGGGCGTTCCGGCGGCGCAGTTGCTCGATCCATTATTGATGCCAATGGACAGTCCAGCTTCGGACTATCCTGTTGTTAATCTGCCATTAACATCTTCGGTATACTTCAAAAATGGCAACCCGGTTCGTACCACGGGCGCGCCGTTGAAGGGACTGGTTCGTGTGACGGAAGGTGAAGACGATAAATTTATCGGTATGGGCGAAATTGACGACGAAGGCCGTGTCGCGCCTCGTCGGCTGGTAGTAGAGTACCCGGCGTAATGTCGCTTCGTCTTGCGATAAGAGAGCGCTGCGAGTAGAATACTGCCGCTTAACGTCGCGTAAATTATTTAACAGTTTACGCGGCGTACACTGGGATCGCTGAATTAGAGATCGGCGTCCTCTCATTCTTAAATACTTTGGAGTTTTAAAATGTCTCTAAGTACTGAAGCTACAGCTAAAATCGTTTCTGAGTTCGGTCGTGACGCAAACGACACCGGTTCTACCGATGTTCAGGTTGCTCTGTTGACTGCACAGATTAACCACCTGCAGGGTCACTTTGCAGAGCATAAAAAAGATCACCACAGCCGTCGTGGTCTGCTGCGTATGGTTTCTCAGCGTCGTAAACTGCTCGACTACCTGAAACGTAAAGATGTTGCACGCTACACCGCGCTGATTGAGCGTCTGGGTCTGCGTCGCTAATTCTTTCGAGTTTCAGAAAGAGGGGGCCTTCATGGCCCCTTTTTTCCAGCAGATGGCAGCAATTCGCTGGAAACTAATGTATTGTTGCTATGAATGATCTTCCGTTGCAGAGGTTCGCGCGGCTAATGAGAGGCTTTACCCATATCAGGGTTAGGGTTGTCATTAGTCGCGAGGATGCGCAGAAGATCGGGTATTAACGACGGCGCGTATTATGCCGTCAAAAATTGGAAAGGATATTATTTTGCTTAATCCGATCGTTCGTAAATTCCAGTACGGTCAGCATACCGTTACGCTGGAAACTGGCATGATGGCGCGTCAGGCCACTGCCGCTGTTATGGTAAGCATGGATGACACCGCCGTATTCGTTACCGTTGTCGGCCAGAAAAAAGCCAAGCCAGGCCAGGACTTCTTCCCACTGACCGTTAACTATCAGGAGCGTACCTACGCTGCTGGTCGTATCCCGGGCAGCTTCTTCCGTCGTGAAGGCCGTCCAAGCGAAGGCGAAACCCTGATCGCGCGTCTGATTGACCGCCCGGTTCGTCCGCTGTTCCCGGAAGGATTCGTTAACGAAGTGCAGGTTATCGCGACCGTCGTTTCCGTTAACCCGCAGGTTAACCCGGATATCGTGGCGATGATCGGCGCATCTGCTGCGCTGTCGCTGTCCGGCATTCCGTTCAACGGCCCAATCGGCGCGGCGCGCGTAGGTTACATCAATGACCAGTACGTGCTGAACCCGACCCAGGACGAGCTGAAAGAAAGCAAGCTGGACCTGGTGGTTGCCGGTACCGAAGCGGCTGTGCTGATGGTGGAATCCGAAGCTGAACTGCTGAGCGAAGACACTATGCTGGGCGCGGTGGTATTCGGTCACGAGCAGCAGCAGGTTGTTATCCAGGCGATCAACGATTTGGTGAAAGAAGCCGGTAAACCGCGTTGGGACTGGCAGCCGGAAGCCGTCAACGACGCGTTGAACGCGCGTGTTGCTGCGCTTGCTGAATCTCGTCTGAGCGACGCGTACCGCATCACCGATAAACAAGAACGCTATGCTCAGGTTGACGTAATCAAATCCGAAACCATCGAGCAGCTTATTGCAGAAGATGAAACCCTGGATGCTAACGAGCTGGGCGAAATCCTGCACGCTATCGAGAAAAACGTGGTGCGTAGCCGCGTACTGGCAGGCGAGCCGCGTATTGATGGCCGTGAAAAAGACATGATCCGTGGTCTGGACGTGCGCACTGGCGTACTGCCGCGTACTCACGGTTCCGCTCTGTTTACCCGTGGTGAAACGCAGGCGCTGGTTACCGCGACTCTGGGTACTGCCCGTGACGCGCAGGTGCTTGATGAACTGATGGGCGAGCGCACTGACAGCTTCCTGTTCCACTACAACTTCCCTCCGTACTCCGTAGGCGAAACCGGCATGGTCGGTTCTCCGAAGCGTCGTGAAATTGGTCACGGTCGTCTGGCGAAGCGCGGCGTGCTGGCAGTGATGCCGGACATGGATAAATTCCCGTACACCGTTCGTGTGGTGTCTGAAATCACCGAATCCAACGGTTCTTCCTCTATGGCTTCCGTGTGCGGCGCTTCTCTGGCGCTGATGGACGCTGGCGTGCCAATTAAAGCCGCCGTAGCAGGTATCGCTATGGGTCTGGTGAAAGAAGGCGACAACTACGTTGTACTGTCTGACATTCTGGGCGACGAAGATCACCTGGGCGATATGGACTTCAAAGTGGCGGGTTCCCGCGACGGTATCTCTGCACTGCAGATGGATATCAAAATTGAAGGTATCACCAAAGAGATCATGCAGGTTGCGTTGAACCAGGCTAAAGGTGCGCGTCTGCACATCCTGGGCGTGATGGAACAGGCGATCAACGCGCCGCGCGGCGATATCTCTGAATTCGCGCCGCGTATCCATACCATCAAGATCAGCACGGACAAGATCAAAGACGTGATCGGTAAAGGCGGTTCTGTGATCCGCGCGCTGACTGAAGAGACCGGCACCACCATCGAAATCGAAGATGACGGTACTGTGAAGATCGCGGCGACCGACGGTGAAAAAGCGAAATACGCTATCCGTCGTATCGAAGAGATTACCGCGGAGATCGAAGTCGGCCGTATCTACAATGGTAAAGTGACCCGTATCGTTGACTTTGGCGCGTTTGTTGCCATCGGCGGCGGTAAAGAAGGTCTGGTTCACATCTCTCAAATCGCGGATAAGCGTGTAGAGAAAGTGACCGACTATCTGCAGATGGGTCAGGAAGTCCCGGTTAAGGTTCTGGAAGTTGACCGCCAGGGCCGTGTACGTCTGAGCATTAAAGAAGCAACCGAGCAGTCTCAACCTGCGGCTGCGCCGGAAGCTCCGGCGAGCGAACAGGCCGAGTAAGGTAGCCTTTTGCCCTCCGCAGTGCGGAGGGCTTTAGACCTGGCTGGACGCCTTGTTGAGCCACCGGGGAACAGGACGTTCATTCAATCGTTGTCTTCGGGAGTGGGAAATGAAGCCTTTTTTGCGCTGGTGTTTCGTTGCGACAGCACTTACGCTTGCAGGATGCAGTAATTCCGCCTGGCGTAAAAGTGAAGTCCTCGCAGTACCATTGCAACCGACTTTACAGCAGGAAGTGATTCTGGCGCGTATGGAACAGATTCTTGCCAGTCGGGCTTTAACCGATGACGAACGCGCACAGCTTTTATATGAGCGCGGAGTGTTGTATGATAGTCTTGGTTTGAGGGCATTAGCGCGAAATGATTTTTCACAAGCGCTGGCAATCAGACCGGATATGCCTGAAGTATTCAATTACTTAGGCATTTATTTAACGCAGGCAGGCAATTTTGATGCTGCCTATGAAGCGTTTGATTCTGTACTAGAGCTTGATCCAACTTACAACTACGCGCACTTAAACCGCGGTATCGCATTGTATTACGGCGGCCGTGATAAGTTAGCGCAAGATGATCTGCTGGCGTTTTATCAAGACGATCCCAATGATCCTTACCGCAGCCTGTGGCTGTATCTTGTTGAGCAGAAGCTTAATGAGAAGCAGGCGAAAGAAGCGTTAAAAGCACGCTTCGAAAAATCGGATAAAGAGCAATGGGGATGGAACATTGTCGAGTTCTACCTGGGCGACATTAGCGAAGCAACGCTGATGGAAAGGCTCAAGGCGGACGCAACGGATAACACCTCGCTCGCTGAGCATCTCAGTGAAACCAACTTCTATTTAGGTAAGTATTACCTAAGTCTGGGGGATTTGGACAGCGCCACGGCTCTGTTCAAACTGGCGGTGGCCAACAACGTTCATAACTTTGTTGAGCACCGATACGCATTGTTGGAATTATCGCTCCTGGGCCAGGACCAAGATGACCTGGCAGAATCGGACCAGCAATAGCTGACGAACATATCAGCCCGTAATCTTTTTGATTGCCATCACCTTCGCGGGTGAGGGCGTTGTTGTTCGTTAATACACCTACTTTGAGCCGGTTCACACTTTTCAATGAAAATTGCAGATCAATTTCATGATGAGTTATGTAGACTGGCCGCCATTAATTTTGAGGCACACGTACTACATGGCTGAATTCGAAACCACTTTTGCAGATCTGGGGCTGAAGGCTCCTATCCTTGAAGCCCTTACCGATCTGGGTTACGAAAAACCATCTCCAATCCAGGCAGAGTGCATTCCGCATCTGCTGGGCGGTCGCGACGTGCTGGGCATGGCCCAGACCGGTAGCGGCAAAACCGCAGCGTTCTCTTTACCGCTGCTCAACAATCTTGATCCTGAGCTGAAGGCACCTCAGATTCTGGTGCTGGCGCCAACCCGCGAACTGGCGGTACAGGTTGCCGAAGCCATGACGGATTTCTCTAAACACATGCGCGGCGTAAACGTGGTTGCCCTGTACGGCGGTCAGCGTTATGACGTGCAGTTACGCGCCCTGCGTCAGGGGCCGCAGATCGTTGTCGGTACGCCGGGACGTCTGCTTGATCACTTAAAACGCGGCACCCTCGACCTCTCTAAACTGAGTGGTCTGGTGCTGGATGAAGCCGACGAAATGCTGCGTATGGGCTTCATCGAAGACGTTGAAACTATTATGGCGCAGATCCCGGAAGGTCATCAGACCGCTCTGTTCTCCGCCACCATGCCGGAAGCGATTCGTCGCATTACCCGCCGCTTTATGAAAGAGCCGCAGGAAGTGCGCATTCAGTCCAGCGTGACTACCCGTCCTGACATCAGCCAGAGCTACTGGACTGTCTGGGGTATGCGTAAAAACGAAGCGCTGGTGCGTTTCCTGGAAGCGGAAGACTTTGATGCGGCGATTATCTTCGTGCGTACCAAAAACGCGACCCTGGAAGTAGCAGAAGCGCTGGAACGTAGCGGCTACAACAGCGCCGCGTTGAATGGCGATATGAACCAGGCGCTGCGTGAGCAGACTCTGGAACGCCTGAAAGATGGTCGTCTGGACATCCTGATCGCTACCGACGTTGCGGCACGTGGTCTGGACGTTGAACGTATCAGCCTGGTGGTGAACTACGATATCCCGATGGACTCCGAGTCCTACGTTCACCGTATCGGTCGTACCGGTCGTGCGGGTCGCGCCGGTCGCGCGCTGCTGTTCGTTGAGAACCGCGAGCGTCGTCTGCTGCGCAACATCGAACGCACCATGAAGCTGACCATTCCGGAAGTGGAACTGCCGAACGCAGAACTGCTGGGTAAACGCCGTCTGGAAAAATTCGCCGCGAAAGTTCAGCAGCAACTGGAAAGCAGCGATCTGGATCAGTACCGTGCGCTGCTGGCGAAAATCCAGCCGTCTGCTGAAGGCGAAGAGCTGGATCTCGAAACGCTGGCCGCCGCACTGCTGAAAATGGCGCAGGGCGAGCGTCCGCTGATTCTGCCGCCGGATGCGCCGATGCGTCCCAAGCGTGAATTCCGTGACCGTGACGACCGTGGTCCGCGCGATCGTAATGATCGTGGCCCGCGTGGCGACCGTGAAGAACGTCCGCGTCGTGAACGTCGTGACGTTGGCGATATGCAGTTATACCGCATTGAAGTGGGCCGTGATGACGGCGTTGAAGTTCGTCATATCGTGGGCGCTATCGCTAACGAAGGCGACATCAGCAGCCGTTACATTGGTAACATTAAGCTGTTCGCGTCTCACTCCACCATCGAGCTGCCGAAAGGTATGCCGGGCGAAGTGCTCCAGCACTTCACGCGTACTCGCATTCTGAACAAGCCGATGAATATGCAGCTGTTGGGTGATGCGGTTCCGCACGCGGGCGGCGAACGTCGTGGCGGTGGTCGTAGCTTCAGTGGCGAACGTCGTGAAGGCGGTCGTAATTTCAGCGGCGAACGTCGTGAAGGTGGTCGTGGTGATGGTCGTCGCTTCAGCGGCGAACGTCGTGAAAGCCGTGGTCCGCGTCGTGATGACTCTACCGGTCGCCGTCGTTTCGGCGGTGATGCGTAACTCTCGCTGAACTGCGCATTCACAGCGTAAAGTAAAATATACAGCCCCGATCGTCACAATCGGGGCTTTTTTTATTTCTTTTGTACTCGTGTACTGGTACAGTGCAGCGTATTGAGAGATAGTCACACTATAAATGACTGGAGAGAGAGCTGAATGGCAACACTTACCACCACCCAAACGTCACCTTCGCTGCTTGGCGGCGTGGTGATTATCGGCGGCACCATCATTGGCGCGGGGATGTTCTCCCTGCCGGTGGTCATGTCCGGGGCGTGGTTCTTCTGGTCGATGGCGGCGCTGGTCTTTACCTGGTTTTGTATGCTGCACTCCGGGCTGATGATCCTCGAAGCCAACCTTAACTACCGCATAGGTTCGAGTTTCGACACCATCACCAAAGATCTGTTGGGGAAAGGCTGGAACATTGTCAACGGCATTTCTATTGCCTTTGTGCTCTACATCCTGACTTACGCCTATATCTCGGCGAGCGGCTCGATTCTGCATCATACCTTTGCTGAGATGTCGCTGAACGTTCCGGCGCGAGCGGCAGGTTTTGCCTTTGCGCTGTTGGTGGCGTTTGTTGTGTGGCTGAGTACGAAGGCGGTCAGCCGGATGACGGCGATTGTGCTGGGCGCGAAAGTGATTACTTTCTTCCTGACCTTCGGCAGCCTGTTAGGGCACGTTCAGCCTGCCACGTTGTTTAACGTGGCTGAAAGCCACGCGTCATATACGCCGTACCTGCTGATGACGCTGCCATTTTGTCTGGCCTCTTTTGGTTATCACGGTAACGTACCGAGCCTGATGAAATATTACGGCAAAGATCCGCGCACCATCGTCAAATGCCTGATTTATGGGACGTTACTGGCGCTGGCGCTCTATTCTGTCTGGCTGCTGGGGACGATGGGCAACATCCCGCGTCCGGAATTTATCGGCATTGCGCAGAAAGGCGGCAATATTGATGTGCTGGTACAGGCGTTGAGCGGCGTGCTGAACAGCCGCAGCCTGGATCTGCTGCTGGTGGTGTTCTCTAACTTTGCTGTCGCCAGTTCCTTCCTTGGCGTGACGCTGGGGCTGTTTGACTATCTGGCGGATCTGTTTGGTTTTGATGACTCGGCAATGGGGCGTTTTAAAACGGCGCTGCTGACGTTTGTGCCGCCAATTGTCGGTGGCCTGCTGTGGCCGAACGGCTTCCTGTACGCCATTGGCTATGCAGGTTTAGCTGCAACTATCTGGGCGGCCATTGTGCCTGCGCTGTTGGCGCGTAAATCTCGCGAACGTTTCGGCAGCCCGAAATTCCGCGTCTGGGGCGGTAAACCGATGATTGCCCTGATTCTGGTCTTCGGTGTCGGCAACGCGGTTATCCATATTCTGTCGAGCTTTAATTTGCTGCCGGTGTACCAGTAACGTTATTGTGCCGGATGGCGGTTGCACCTTATCCGGCCTACTTGATGCTGTAGGCCCGGTAAGCGAAGCGCCACCGGGCAAAACAATGCGCTACCCCAACAATTCCTGCTTCACATCCATCGCCAAATCAAACGAATGCAGGCGTGCCTGGTGGTCAAAAATCTGCCCGTTGACCATAATTTCATCCGCCTGGGTTTCCCGCAGGATGGATTCCAGCCCGTGGCGGACTTTCGCCTTATCACCGACCAGCGACATACTCAGCGCCTGCTGCACGCCATACTGCTCGGATGGCGACCAGAAGGTCTCCATATTCTCAATCGGCGGCGGCAGTTGGCCGGTTTCCCCACGGCGTAGCTTCACGAAAGCCTGCTGCATGGAGGTAAACAGGAATTCGGCGTCGCGGTTGCTGTCGGCGGCGATAATATTGATACACACCATCGCGTACGGTTTTTCCAGCCGCGCTGAAGGTTTGAACTGGGTACGGTACAGATGCAGCGCCTGGAACAACATATCCGGCGCGAAATGCGAAGCAAAGGCGAACGGCAGACCAAGCTGGGCCGCCAGTTGCGCGCTATACAGGCTGGAGCCCAGCAGCCAGACCGGGACCTGCTCGCCGTAGCCGGGCACCGGGCGCACATGCGGATTAGGATCGCGAGCGTCGAACCAGTCCACCAGCTCTGCGACATCGCGTGGAAAGTTATCGATATCGCCGCTCATATGGCGACGCAGCGCGCGCATCGTCGGCTGATCGCTACCCGGCGCGCGTCCCAACCCTAAGTCGATACGTCCCGGGTAGAGCGTATTCAGCGTGCCGAACTGCTCGGCAATCACCAGCGGTGAATGGTTAGGCAGCATCACGCCGCCGGAGCCAAGATGTAATGTTGTGGTATTGGCTGCCAGATAACCAATCAATACCGAGGTCGCCGCGCTGGCGATACCGGTCATGTTGTGATGTTCTGCCAGCCAGTAGCGGTGATAACCGCGCTTTTCAGCCAGCCGTGCGAGATCCAGCGAGTGCGTGAAGGCTTCTTTTGCCGAAGATCCTTCAGGGATCGGCGCCAGATCCAGCACCGAGAACGGAATAGTTTTGTCAGTCATAACGGCTCACTTTGTTACCGGTTAATCTTTTAATACTGCATTAAAGATTAGCGAATGTTGTTAACAAAGTGAGCTTTATGAGACTGACGGCAAAAACAATGCCCGATGGCGCTGCGCTTATCGGGCCTACGGGATCGCTATTTGTAGGCCGAACAAGGTATTTATGCCGCCATCCGGCTAGGCCTGTAGCTCCAGACCTGCCAGCCGCTTCCAGTAGCCGTTACAGTCGCTATGGGCGGCAAGCGGTAATGGCGCGCCGCCGTTTTCGTTAGCGCGAAAGGCATCAAGCATGGCAAATGTCTCCGTCCCCAACGGCGACAGCCGCACGATATCGACCAATCCCTGCATCGACGTCAGTTCGTTGCCAAGGTTATAGACATAGCCGCTCATGGTCTGAATACCGTTAAGCACAAACACCTGCTGATTCTCTTGCGAGAGCACGTCACGACCGTTTGGATACTTGATACAGCAGGTTTCGCACTCATCTTTCGGGCGGTCTTCCGAACGGGCGGTAAAGCAGCGAGCGGAGTAGGCCAGCGGCAGATGGCCGTAGCTCAACACTTCCACTTCAAACTGATTGCGGATGCCCAGTTCATCGCACTGATTAAGCAAATTCACCAGCCAGTCGCGAGACAGCTCCACTGGCATACACCAGCGTACCATGCCTTCTTTCAGCAACCGGCGCAGCGTGACCGCGTTGTAGCAGTTCAGCGCATGGCCAGCGACAAACGGCAGTTTGCGCTCGGCGCACAGATTCACCACGCCAAGATCGCTGGCTTCCAGCAGAAAATCGCCGTTGTCCACATAGCGTTTCAGCTCGCTTAATTCAGATGACGCCTGTACCAGCGCCAGGGTGGAGAGCGCCACCTGCTTACCGCTGGCGGCGAGGGATTTCGCCATTTCCAGCCAGTCGCCGACTTTGGTAGCGCGACGCTTGCTGCACACCGCTTCACCCAAATAAATGACATCAGCGCTGCTTTTTGCGGCCTGCTGATAAAAATCTTCCAGCGTCTCTTTCGGCCAGTAATAAAGCACCGGTCCTAAGGAATATTTCATAGCTCCTCTCACTGCCATTTACGGTGATATGCGCCAAGCGTGGTTTGGGTGCCTTCGGACATCGCGCCGAGCGTCTCCATCCAGTCGCGCTGTGGAACGAAGTTTTGCGGGGCGGCTTTGCAGCGATCGATCGCCTGGCGCCACACTTTCGCCACCTGGCTGACATAGGCCGGGCTGCGCTGGCGACCTTCGATCTTCACCGAAGCGATGTTCGCCGCCATGAGCTCCGGCAGTAGTTCCAGCGTGTTCAGGCTGGTTGGCTCCTCCAGCGCGTGATAGCGCTCGCCGTCCACTAAATAGCGGCCTTTACACAGCGTTGGGTAGCCCGCGTTTTCGCCATCCTGGTAACGGTCAATCAGGACATCATTCAGGCGCGATTCCAGCCCCTGCGGCGTTTGCTGCCAACGGACAAAGCGGGCGGGCGAGCAGGCGCCGACGGTATTGGGCGACTCCCCCGTCAGGTAAGAAGAAAGATAGCAGCGACCTTCCGCCATAATGCACAGGCTGCCAAACGCGAATACCTCCAGCGGCACCGGCGTGACGCGGGCCAGTTGTTTTACCTGGTGAATCGACAGTACACGCGGCAGTACTACACGGTGGACATCAAAGTTGCGGTGATAAAAGCGAATCGCCTCTTCGTTGGTTGCCGAGGCTTGAACGGAAACATGGCGCTCAATATGCGGGTAACGCTCTGCGGCATATTCCAGCATGGCGAGGTCGGCAAGAATCAGCGCGTCGGCGCCAAGCTGCGCCGCCATATCCACGGCGCGCTGCCAGCGGGCATAGCCGTCCGGATGCGCAAAAGTATTAATGGCGATGTGTAATTTGCGGCGATGCTGGTGAACAAAACTCACCGCTTCCTGCAATTTTTTTTCGGTAAAGTTAAGGCCGGCAAAATGACGGGCATTGGTATCGTCTTTTAACCCGATATAAACGGCGTCAGCGCCGTTTTCGATGGCCGCCTTCAGCGCCGGGAGATTTCCGGCAGGGCAGAGCAGCTCCATAATTTATCCTGAGGGTTACGTCTGAGACGCAAAATTGTTAACGAACAGGGATTTTAGTTAACCTTGCTGCGACAATTTTTGATTTAAGGCAGTTAAAGGCGTATTGGTAACACCAATAATGGGGTAGAAAATCAGACCCAATTGTTGATTTACGCCGCCATGTGATTTATTGGATATGGCAAAATAACAGGACTATTGAAACAGGGAGTAAAGCTCGTGTTAGATAAACTGCGTTCACGCTTAGTCCATGCTGGCCCGTCTCTGATGAGTGTACCGGTTAAACTGACGCCCTTTGCGCTAAAGCGCCAGGTTCTGGAACAGGTTCTGAGCTGGCAGTTTCGTCAGGCGCTGGCCGATGGAGAGCTGGAATTCCTCGAAGGTCGTTGGTTAAGCATTCATGTTCGTGACATCGACTTAAAATGGTATACCACGGTTGAAAATGAAAAGCTGATCGTTAGCCAGCAGGCGGATGCCGACGTCAGTTTTAGCGCCGACGCCAGCGATCTGCTAATGATAGCTGCCCGTAAACAGGACCCGGATACGCTCTTTTTCCAGCGTCGACTGGTCATTGAAGGCGATACTGAGTTAGGGTTGTATGTGAAGAATCTGATGGACGCCATCGAACTGGAGCAGATGCCGAAAGCGTTACGCGTTATGCTGCTGCAACTGGCGGATTTTGTTGAGGCGGGAATGAAAAACTCGCCAGAAACCAAACAGACCTCGGTAGGTGAACCATGCTAATTCGAGTAGAAATTCCCATTGATGCGCCTGGTATTGATGCGCTGTTACGCCGTTCATTCGAAAGCGATGCGGAAGCGAAGCTGGTTCACGATTTGCGTGAAGATGGTTTTCTGACGCTTGGACTGGTGGCCACGGATGATGAAGGCCAGGTGGTGGGCTATGTCGCCTTTAGTCCGGTTGATGTGCAGGGCGAAGATTTACAGTGGGTCGGCATGGCGCCGCTGGCGGTCGATGAAAAGTATCGCGGGCAAGGGCTGGCGCGCCAGTTAGTGTATGAAGGGCTGGATTCGCTCAACGAGTTCGGCTACGCGGCGGTCGTGACGTTGGGCGACCCGGCGTTATATAGCCGCTTCGGTTTTGAACTGGCCGCGCATTACGATCTTCACTGCCGTTGGCCCGGTACGGAAAGCGCTTTCCAGGTACACCGTTTGGCTGAGGATGCGCTGGAAGGCGTGACGGGGCTGGTGGAGTATCACGACCACTTCAATCGTTTTTAAGCACCGGCGTTTGCAGGCTGGACAGCAGCGCCTCAAACGCTTCGCGTTCCGTCACAAGGCGCTCCTTCTGGCGCTTTGTGAGCTGTTTGATGCGATACTCTATGCGCAGGGCCAGCGAGCGATCGCCGACCTGCGCCGCAAACGCCAGCGTTAACTCGCCTTTTCCCCGTAATGCTTTTGCGCCTTTTCCCGTTTGATGCTGCCTGTAACGACGCGCCACATCGGTGGTTATTCCGGTGTAAAGCGCATTGTCTGCGGTACGAATCAGATACAGATACCAGGGTGTCATTGTCGCCATCAGCATGATAATTTTCAGGTTCCCAGTATAAGCGAGAATAAAGATGGACACACTTACCGCTATTGGCCGTTGGCTGGCGAAACAACACGTGGTGACCTGGTGCGTACACCATGAGGGAGAGCTGTGGTGCGCCAATGCGTTTTATTCGTTCGATGCGCAAAACGTCGCGCTGTATCTGTTAACGGATGATAAAACCCGCCATGCGCAAATGTCTGGCGCGTGCGCGCCAGTTGCGGGAACGGTCAATGGTCAGCCGAAAACGGTGGCGCGCATTCGCGGCGTACAGTTTAAAGGGGAAATTCGCCGTCTGGAGGGGCAGGAGAGCGACGCCGCGCGTAAAGCTTACCTTCGTCGCTTCCCGGTCGCCAGGGTGCTGCCAGCGCCGGTATGGGAAATCCGGCTGGATGAAATTAAATTCACCGACAACACGCTGGGGTTTGGTAAAAAACTGCACTGGTTACGCGACTCACGCGCCCAGCAGGCGTAGCGCCTCGCGGTTAAATGCCGGCAGGTCGTCAGGCGTGCGGCTGGTCACCAGCTGATCTTTATCGACGACGACTTCCTGATCGTAAAATTCCGCGCCCGCATTCTTCACATCGATAATAATCGGTTTCACCGCCGTGAGTTTGCGGCCACGAATGACATCGGCGCTGATCAACAACTGTGGGCCGTGGCAAATGGCAAAAACCGGTTTACCGCTGTTAACGAAATCGCGGGTAAAATCCACGAAACGGCTGTCGCCGCGCAGGTAGTCCGGCGAATGACCTCCCGGCAATAGCAAGGCGTCGAACTCGTCGGGACGAACGTCATCAATAGCCTTATCAATGGTGACGCTGGCCTCGCCTTTTTTTCCTTTCACCGTTTTACCCGCCTCTTTTTCGATGGTGATGACCTCATGGCCGGCCTGACGGAATTCTGCAGCCGGCGAGGTAAATTCTGAATCTTCAAATTCATCGGTAATCAAAACGGCAATTTTCTTACTCATGCGTTTCCTCCGCAGTGGTGGCGTCGGGTAAGGCAAATTTTCCACAATGATGGATACTTACCTCGTAGACTATTAAGCCTGGTCGATAGGGCCGAGAGTGCAAGGTGGACAAATCTGTAAAGGAGCGAGGATGAGTCAGGTACTGATTACCGGCGCGACCGGACTGGTCGGCGGACATCTGCTGAGAATGTTAATCAACACGCCGCAGGTGAGCGCGATCGCCGCGCCGACGCGTCGCCCGCTGACGGATATTGTCGGCGTTTATAACCCTCACGATCCGCAGCTTACCGATGCGTTAGCTCAGGTGACCGACCCGGTGGATATTGTTTTTTGCTGCCTGGGCACGACCCGACGTGAAGCGGGAAGTAAAGCGGCGTTTATTCATGCGGATTATACGCTGGTGGTTGATACCGCGCTGACCGGGCGTCGACTGGGCGCGCAGCACATGTTGGTGGTCAGCGCAATGGGAGCAAACGCGCACTCTCCGTTTTTCTACAATCGGGTGAAAGGAGAAATGGAGGAGGCGTTAATCGCGCAAAATTGGCCTCGTTTGACGATTGCCCGGCCTTCTATGCTGCTCGGCGACAGAACAACGCGGCGGGTGAATGAAACGCTTTTCGCTCCGCTATTTCGGCTGTTGCCAGGAAACTGGAAATCGATCGATGCGTGGGATGTGGCACGGGCCATGCTGGCGGAAGCGCTGGAGCCAGCACAAGAAGGCGTGACGATTCTGACCTCATCGCAACTGCGGGAAAAAGCGGAGTAGCGAAGCCGGATGATTTACCGGATGGCGACGCGGTTTACACATTTTTATCGCCACCCGGCACACCGGTTACTTAATATACGTAAAGGCGGTGGTCACGCGTTTCACGCCGCTCACCCGGCTGGCGATGTCCGCTGCCGCTTTACCTTCACGTTCAGTCACCAGGCCCAGCAGGAACACTTCGCCATTTTCGGTGGTGACTTTCACATTTGACGATTTTACCTGATCGCTGGTCAGTAGCTGTGAGCGAACTTTCGTGGTGATCCAGGTATCGTTAGAGGCGGTCCCCAGGCCGATAGGCTGACCCTGGCGAATCTCGTTATAGACCTCGGTGGTGCCTTCAACGCCCATCGCTATCTGTTTAGCGCGAGCGGAGAGTTCGCTGTTTGGCGACTGGCCTACTAACAAAACTTTGCCCTGATAAGCCGTGACATTGATGCGCGTCTCTTTTTTGATTTGCTCATCTTTCGACAGCGCGCTGCTGACACGCAGTTCCAGCGTTCCGTCATCCACCTGGGTGCCCACGCTACGCGGGTCGGTTGCGGCTTTGGTGCCGACGGCTGCCGTACCCACTACCGCGGCGGCGACGCAACCTTGCAATAGCAACGCAGAAATAAGGACTGCGAGCGGCGAAAATGCCTTCATGTGTACTCCTTAATCATCCTGGTGAGGAAAAAGCGTGTTATCGATCAAATCGCACAGGCAGTTTACCGTCAGCATATGCATTTCCTGAATGCGCGCGCTGTGGTGTGAAGGGATACGAATTTCAACATCCTGCGGCCCTAATAGTCCGGCCAGCTCACCCCCGTCATACCCGGTTAGCGCCACAATGGTCATGTCACGTGTGACGGCTGCTTCAACGGCTTTTACGATATCGCGACTATTACCACGCGTAGAGATCGCCAATAAAACATCGCCTGCATGTCCCAGCGCCCGGACTTGTTTTGCATAAACTTCATCGTGCAGGCGATCGTTAGCGATCGCAGTTAAGACCACATTATCGGTATTTAGTGCAATGGCGGGTAAACTGGGTCGCTCCGTTTCAAAGCGGTTAATCATGCTGGCAGCAAAATGCTGTGCGTTGGCCGCGGACGTCCCGTTTCCACAACAGAGGATTTTGTTGCCGTTAAGCAGGGAATGAACCAGCGTCATGGCGGCGCGGGAAATGGCATCCGGAAGCGCTTCCGCCGCAGCAATTTGAGTTTGAATGCTTTCTGTAAAGCAAACTTTGATTCTTTCGAGCACGCTAATCCTTAAAATCTTCAATTATGAGTGGTCGTTAAACGCATCCCGAAACCACTCAATCTCATTTCCGGTGAAGGCTAACACATCGAACCGACAATCCACAGTATCAAAACTCCCATTCTGGCGGGCGAGCCACAAGCGGGCAGTATGTAATAATTTGTGTTGCTTGCTGCGGGTCACACTAGCCGCCGCGCCGCCATAAAGCCCGGAGCGCCGATAGCGAACCTCAACAAAAACCGTCGTTTTTCCGTCGCGCATGATCAGATCGATTTCGCCGCCGCGCTCGCGCACGTTGGCGGCGATAAACCGCAGTCCTTTGCTTTCCAGCCAGCGACGCGCGGCAGCTTCCCACGCGTCGCCAGCCTGTTTACGCGTTAGCTGGCGGGAACAATCTCCCCTTGCTGGTATTTGAGCCATGATAACTTCCTGTTAATGACACAATCCGGGCTGGCGGTTAATGCGCCGGTATTGCCATTGATCTCAAACCCCTGCACCTGACGCATCTGTGAAAAGTGGTTCGCCAGCGTCCAGGCATCCACGCCCATGGCGTACATCCGCGCCAGAGAATAGTCGTTATGTACAGCGCTCAGCGCCTGCTGCATCAACGGCATATTGCCGCCTGCCAGCATGGGAATTTCACTGTATTGCAAACCTTCCATCTCCAGACGGAAGTCAGGGCCGGAGGTGCCTTGCGCGCTGCGGGAGCTGGCATACAGCGTCGCGCCGCTCTGGGTGCCGTTACGCATGGCGATCATCGGTTTGATAAAGCCAATCTCTTCCGGCGTAGCCAGAATATAGACTGCGTCTACGCGTCCGCCGCCGGTGATTTGCGCGTCGGTCGGCGGCGCAGGGATGGTCAGACCGCCAATGGTAACGCCCGGCTGCGCAGGCACGCTGGCGGCGACCGGACTGCCCGTCAACGCGATACCCGCGCCGCCGTTCACGCCCATTTTCAGCTCGGCTACGGAGCCGAATTTTTGCTGTAACACGATACCGCCGCCCAGTTTTTGCCACTCCTGGGTGAAGGCATTCGCCACGCGATCGCCAAGCGCGCTGCGTGGGATCAACAGCAGCGGCGACTGCTTGCCCTGCTCATAAATATGATGCGCCGCGTCACGGGCTTCATCTTCTGGAGAGAGCGCGAAATAGCAGATATTAGGGAAGCTACGTACCGTTTCCGGCTGGTTGAGCGCCAGCACGTTGAGCGGCGTGTTGCTTTTCATCAGCGCTTCCACATTGTTTTTCAACAGCGGCCCGACCACGATACTGGCGCCGTCTTGCTGAACCTGAGCAAGCACCTGATCCAACGGCTGGGAAGAGGTATCGTAGATTTTTAATTCAGCGGAGGGATCCGCCGGCGCGCTTGCTGTAGCAGGGGGAGTTTGTGGCGCGCTGACTGGCGTAGCGGACTGGGCTGGAGCGTCATCAGTCAGATCGCTCACCGAGGCCTGCGACGGACTGGCGACGCCGTTGGTCATTTGTGGTTGCGTCTCCTCCACGCCAGGTTCTACCGGCGCGTCAGGCGCGGCGGCAGGCTGCATTTCCACCGCCTGGGTGCCGAGGTTTTTCGCGGCTTCGAAACCTTGCTGGATGGTACGGCCAAACACGGCAGCCTGACCGTTCAGCGGCAGCAGCAGAGCGATTTTGCTGGTGGAAGCTGGTTTAAAACGTTGTACATTGACGAGCTGCGTCGGCAGCATTTTCGCCCCCGGATTTTGCGGGTAGCGTTTTTGCCAGTCGGCGATCCCGGCTTTCAGCATGTCCGGATCGTTGCGGTTGTCAAACCAGACGCGTTGCAGATCCAGCCAGCCCTGAAGCACATTTTCATCGGCGTTGATAACCAGCGTCCTGGCCTGATCCGGCGTCATGGCGGAGAGCGCCTGCCAGGTGGCGTCGATATTTTTTTGTTTATCTTTCGCCGCCAGTAGCGGTTCCTGGGCGATTAACGCCCGCAACAGGGTAAGCGACGGGCGTCCCTGGCTGGCAACGATCTGCGCCTGCCAGTAACGCGCTTGCTGATTTGGCGCAAAGTCGGCGGGTTTTAGTTTATCCAGCAAGGCCTGCGCGCCTGCGACATCTTTTTGCGCCAATTTGATTTCTACCGCTAATAAAGACTGTTCGCGACGCTGGGTATCGTTCAGATTTTGCGGGAGTTGGTTGAACAACTCGACGGCCTGCTGGCTTTTTCCTTCTTTCAGCAGTGCATGAATGGCGAGTAATTGCCAGTTGGTCTTGCTATCATCTGCGCTTTGCTGCATCTGATGCAGGTAAAAGGCGGAGTCAGCTTGCGCTGAACCCTGCATATAGGCTGCGCTTTGATCTGGCGCCTGGGTGCCGCACCCGGCGAAAAGTAGCGCAGCCAGGACGACAGGCAGCGCGCGTGCGGCGTTCAAACGAGAAAATGTTGAGGGTACCATACTGTATCCAGTGATATTTTTTTACGCAATGCTCAATATTAAATCGGCAATACGGACGACACAATGAAACAAAACGAATCGGCGGATAATTCTCAGGGCCAACTCTTTATTGTACCTACTCCTATCGGTAATCTGGCGGATATCACCCAGCGTGCGTTGGAGGTGTTACAGGCTGTAGATCTGATTGCCGCCGAGGATACTCGTCACACCGGTTTATTGCTGCAACATTTTGGGATTAATGCCCGATTGTTCGCGCTGCACGACCATAACGAACAACAAAAAGCGGAAACGCTGGTCGCGAAGCTAAAAGAAGGGCAGAACATTGCGCTGGTTTCCGACGCCGGTACGCCACTAATTAATGACCCCGGCTATCACCTGGTGCGTACCTGCCGTGAAGCGGGGATTCGCGTGGTGCCGCTACCAGGGCCATGTGCGGCGATTGCCGCCCTGAGCGCCGCTGGCCTGCCATCTGACCGTTTCTGCTATGAAGGCTTTTTACCGGCGAAATCCAAAGGCCGCCGTGATGCGCTAAAAGCCATTGAAACGGAACCGCGAACGCTGATTTTTTATGAGTCAACCCACCGCCTGTTAGATAGCCTGGAAGATATCGTCGCGGTATTGGGAGAATCCCGTTATGTGGTGCTGGCGCGTGAGCTGACCAAAACCTGGGAAACCATTCACGGCGCGCCGGTCGGCGAGCTGCTGGCGTGGGTCAAAGAAGATGAAAACCGTCGCAAAGGCGAAATGGTGCTGATTGTCGAAGGCCATAAAGCGCAAGAAGACGACCTGCCCGCCGACGCGCTGCGCACGCTGGCGCTGCTACAGGCAGAACTGCCGCTGAAAAAAGCGGCGGCGCTGGCAGCAGAAATTCACGGCGTGAAGAAAAATGCGCTGTATAAGTATGCGCTGGAGCAGCAGGAAGAATAAAAGCGAGCGCCCGGGAACCGCCTTTTATCGCCATCGCGTTAATACTCAATCAGGTGATTGATGTGGGTAAAGTGATGGGGGCATTGGGCGGTGATAGCGGACCGGACCTTTCCTTCGGGCTTACTCTCGCGATCAGCAACGCATAACCGACTCCTTTTTAGACGATCATTAGTTCCACGCCTGTTTTCGCTAATGCCGCTTTATCCTGTTTGCTGATGGTGTCATCGGTTATCACACAGTCGATCTTGTCCATCGGCAATACCTGGTTAAAGCCGCGACGGTTAAATTTGGTCGCGTCCAGTACCGCGATAACTTTGTGTGCCGCCGCCGCCATGACGCCGCTAATGGAATAACCTTCGTTAAACGTGGTAATACCGTTTGTCGCATCAATGCCATCCGCCCCGACAAACATGACATCGGCGCTGATGCCGTGTAGCGATCGTTCCGCAATCGTGCCGTGCATTGAGTGGGTTTTATGCCGTACCGTACCGCCGCAAACCACCAGCGTGAGATCTTTATTTTCTGATAGCGTAAAAGCGGCAGGCAAGCTGTTAGTGATCACCGTAATATTGCTTTTTCGCGCGAGCGCTTCCGCAATCAGTAATGTTGTGCTCCCGCTATCCAGAATGATGGTCATTCCTTCTTCAACCATTGCCGCAGCCGCCTGGGCAATCCGCTTTTTCGGATCGCTGGCGAGTTGATACCGATCTTCCAGAATGACTTCCTGATTGTCGCCTTCCGCCAGATGACTTCCCGGTTTTGCCGCGCCGCCATGAAAACGGGTGACAAGGCCTTTCTCTTCCAGCAGACGCAGGTCAGCACGGATAGTCACTTCAGAAATACCAAAGGTATTTGAAAGATCCATCACCAGCACGCTGCCTTGCGTATTAATCAGGTCGACAATTTTATTTCTTCGCTCAAATGAGTTCATATTGATTTGCCTGATAATTAACTGTAACTAGTTTAAACGAAGGATTGCGAAAGGTGAACGCTAAATTTCGAAAGGAAATGTGAGCCAGCGCAGGTTGCTGGCTCGTACCATCAGGAAAGTTGAAGTAAGATTTTGCCCTGCATGGGCGCGCCATTAAGCGCTTTGACTGCTTCTGCAAAGCTTTCCGCATCGCCGCGATGGGCAATGAGAGGGGCCAGTTGAAGACGTTTTTCAGCCAACAGGCGCGCTGCGGTTTCCCATTCCTCTCCTGGCCATGGCGCGGAGTAGTTCATCCAACTGCCGAGGAGCGTGAGCTCTTTACGCAAAATTAGCCCGAATGTACGCGTTGTCAGGGTGAGATCGTGATGTAACGTCCCCACCAGCGCCAGTTGCGCGCGCGGCCCGGCGATATCGATAGCCAGCGAGACGGTCTGGGGAGTTCCTGCCGTTTCGAGAACCAGTTGATCAAACTGAATGTCGGACAACGCGGTCTGGATGTCGTCGGCGGTCATTTCCCGGCTATTACAGGTATGCGTTGCGCCGAGCGCTTTCGCCAGTTCCAGTTTCTGCGGATTGATATCAATCGCCGTTACGCTTCGCGCGCCCAGTTCCCGCGCGCACTGTAAGGCCAGCAGGCCAATTGTCCCGGCACCAACGATAATTACGTTTTTCCCCTCGCAGCCCTGCGCCAGATGAAAGGCGTGTAAGCCCACGGTAATCGGTTCGATAAACGCGCCATCTTCAATCGGCATATCAGACGGCAAGCGGAAAAGATTGGCCCGTTTGACCACCACATATTCCGCATTACCGCCTTCGCTGCGCGATCCTACAAACTGATACTGTTTGCATAAAGAAAAGTAACCGCGTTCGCATTGCGGACAGTGAAAGCAGGGAAGAAGCGGGACACAAGCGACGGCATCGCCAGGCTGCATATCCGTTACGCCTGTGCCGTAGGATTCAACGTAGCCGCTGAATTCATGGCCTAACGTAATAGGATAATAATGGGCGCCCTGCGCGAAAATACGCGGGATATCTGACCCGCAAAGCCCTGAGCTAACGACCTTGACCAACACATCGTCCTCGGCTTGCAGTTGTGGTAAGGGACGTTCTTCAACGCGCACGTCTCCCTCAGCGTGAATAACCACTGATTTCATAACATTCTCCAGGAAGGTGAGGGGAGCGATTGCTCCCCTAAAATTAAGAGGCGATTTGACTTTGCTGTAGCGCCGTGGCTTTCTCAGCCGCGACAAATTGTCGGGCGCGACGCCAGGTCAGCAGTACGCCGGCCAGATAGATAATGGCAATGACGGCGAAGCCGACGATATTCTGCCAGGTAAAAAGTTGAATCAGCAGCCAGGTGATGGGAGAACCGCCCTGATCCAGCGAGGCGACTTGTCCGCCAGCTTTTAGCGCTCCGGCATTGGCAGCCAGTTGGGTATGCAGGCCAATCGTCTGGGTGGCTATCCACAGGGTGATACCCATAATAATGACACCTGAAATCAGCGTGCGGAACAGGTTGCCCTGGTGTACCGCAA
This sequence comes from Salmonella sp. NW884, assembly GCF_051700745.1. Taxonomy (NCBI): domain Bacteria; kingdom Pseudomonadati; phylum Pseudomonadota; class Gammaproteobacteria; order Enterobacterales; family Enterobacteriaceae; genus Salmonella; species Salmonella sp. NW884. The sequence goes on from NZ_JAMMDE010000002.1 coordinate 86,217, forward strand.
CCGCCATCGCAATAAAGAAACCGATGGTGGCGAGGTCGCCGAACGGCAGCACCTGGTTCCCCGGTACTAAGACGGCAATCAGGATGGTCAGCGGAATGAATATCAGGCTCGCGGAGACAACAGAGGTATGACCGAGCAGTAGCGCTGGATCAAGGCCTATCAGGAACTCCTGCCCGCCAAATTTGGCCTGTAGACGTTTACGCGCATGTTTCGCGATAGGCGTTAGGCCATCCATAATAGGTTTAATGACGCGTGGCATAAGCAGCATCACCGCTGCAGTTTTGACCGCCAGTTGCAGAACGGCTTTAGCGTCGTAGCCTGCCAGTACACCAATCACCAGCCCCATCACGAAGCCGACAGTCACCGGCTCGCCAAACGGTCCGAAGCGTTTCTGGACATCGTCTGCGCTAAAGTGAATACGATTGAGGCCCGGAATTTTCTCGATAATGGTATCAACGAGCACCGCCACGGGGCCCAGGTACGCGGATGAACCGTGTGGGATAGCAATCCCCTCGAGGCCAAAATAGTCGCGGGTATCTTTGGCAAACCAGTCCCCCAGTTTGTAGACAAAGGCGGCATGAACCACAACGCCCAGAATCCCCAGCCAGTATGAACCGGTCGCCAGATGCAGCATGGCGCCCGTGAAGGTCATGTGCCAGATATTCCAGATATCGACATTCACCACGCGGGTCATGCGGGTCACTAGCATCAGGACGTTAACCCCGATGGCGACAGGGATCGCGACCAGCGCGATTTGTGACGCCCAGGTCATGGGCGATGAACCTGGCCAGCCGACGTCAATAACGTGGAGATTGATTTGGAAATGTTCCGCCATGGCTTTCGCCGCGGGGCCGATAGAATCCAGCATCAGGCCGATGACCAGACCAATACCCACGAAGCCGATACCAATATGCAAACCCGATTTAAAACAATCCCCAAGCTTCATTCCCAGCAGTTTAGAGAACACGATGATCACCAGAGGCAACATCACCGTTGGGCCTAAGTCGAGGATATAACGCATTATTTCGCTAAACATACGTTACCCCATGAGAATGGACAGAATTTTTTGCTGTAATGCTTCAATACCCACGCCGGAAACAAAAGGCATACCGTGAACGACGGGAATATCGCCGAAGGCGCGATCGACCCTGGCAGTGGTACAGATAAGATCGGCGCCGTCCATATAGGTTTCGATTTCGGTGACCCGGCATTGCACTAAGTCGAGCTCAATATGGTTGGCATCACATAGCTCTTTAATTTCTTCCGCAGCCATCGTTGAGGTTGCAACCGCACCGCCACAGGCCACAATTACTTTACGTTTCATAGGGTATTCCTCATTATTATCAATTTATTATCAAACCTGGACGCACTGCTCAGGCTCAAGGATGGTTTCCTGAAAGCGTATCGCCAGTTCGGCATCCGGCGCGCTTAACAGGGCATCGAGGGTGCTTGGGTTCTGTAGCTCACTAAACAGGCGGCGCAGAAGTTTTAGCTGTGCCGCCGGGTTTTCAACGATTAAGGCGATGATTAACGAAACGGCAATCTCTTCGTCATCATCCGCCTGTTGAAACATGACCGGCTTATCTGGACGAATCAGATAGATAGCGGGTGATTTCGCATGAACCGCCTCGCAATGAGGGATAGCGACGGCGTGACGCTCCAGCGCAATGCCGGTAGGAAAAGACGCTTCACGTTCCACCAGCGCCTGCGGATAACTATCATGTACCACGCCTTTCGCCAGCATCTCTTTGCCAATGTGCGCCAGCGCCTGTTGGCTCGAGTCGAATGTGATTCCGGTTCGGACAAATAGTTGGCTCATAAATTCTCCATTATTCAGGCGACATCCGGCGTGCAACCGAAGCGATAAGCGCGCAGAACATCCTGAATTTTGTCAATAATCAGGTTATGCGGCGTGGGGGTGAGCACGCCCTCAGACAGGCGTTCAAACTGTACGGGCATAAACTGGCTAATTAATCCCAGCGGCAATGTGACGTTATTCAGATTGGCGATTAACTTCTCTACGCTTTGACGAATACGCGGGTGCGGCCAGTAATAGCGAATACGGTCAGACAAACTAAAGTGGATGTCGACCATCGCCTGGCTCCAGGTGGGACGGTAGTATTTTTTCCAGTAGCCCGGTTCGTTTAGCATAACTTCATCAATGACCTCCAGTACCCGACTACGTTGTTCCGGGGAGATCAGCTCGTTTTCCATTTGCGCAAGTGCGAAAATGGCTTCGCGCAGCGCGAAAGTGAGCGCCGGGCCGACCTTCAGAATGGCGTAATGATCGCGTACCAGCGCACGGTAGGCCTGTCGCGTCTGATAATCAGTCGAATGCGCTTCATAGACCATCGGCGTTTCTTTTATCCAGTCGGAAAGCGCTTTAGCGGCCTGCGGTTGATAGTGGATAATCTGTGTATGGTCGAATTCTACGCCCGGCTGTACGACAATCGCGATAACCCGGTTCAATGCCTCCTCCAGCCCCAGGGCGCGAAAAGCAGCCTGATGCGTTTGCAGCGTGCGGGCCGCATCCTGTTCGCGGGTAACATGCACGGCGTTAATGGCGCTGGCTTCCCCGCCAGGAACCGGAACTTCAGTGCCGATAACATAGGTTAAATGGCGTTTTTGTTCGTCGGTCGCCGTCGTTTCCGCTGCCTGGCAAAGCAGGGCGGCGCGTTTAGCGACAACCATTGGGTCCAGCGGCGTCGGGTCGTCAGCGCAGGACATAGAGGCATCAAGATGGATTTTGCTAAACCCGGCAGCGACGTAAGCCTTAATGAGTTCGACGGATTTTTCCATCGCCGTATCTGCAGGTTCGTTTTGCCAGCAGTTAGGTCCCAGGTGATCGCCGCCTAAAATAAGCCGTTCTCGTGGAAAACCCACTTCCTGGGCGATGCCATAGACAAAATCACGAAAGTCAGCCGGTTTCATGCCGGTATAACCGCCAAACTGATTAACCTGGTTAGAGGTCGCTTCGATCAGAACTTTGTTCCCGCTATTCAGATCAAAACGTAATGCGGATTCAATCACCAGCGGGTGTGCTGAACATACGGAACAGATCCCTATCTGTTCTCCTGCTTTGTGACGAGAAATTATTTCTTTCACTTCTGGCTCCGATATCTTTTGTTTATCTTCATAATATTTTTGGTTTGAAGGCAAAGGATAATAATGGCTTTCGTGATCCAGCTATGAAAACGCCCTTTGCCGTGCTAAATCCGGGGGCTTTAGAGCTTCCCTTCACAACCGCAGTCGGCAATCACTTTACGTACAACCTCTTTCATGGCCGCTTTCGCCGGGATCATGTAATGGCGGGGATCGCTGGCCTCTGCGTGTTGCGTTAAATAGTTTTTAAGCGCGCCGGAAAAGGCGATTTTAAGCTCGGTCGCGACGTTAACTTTGCAGATGCCCAGCGAAATAGCGCGGGTAATATCGCGGGTCGGCAGGCCAGAGGCGCCGTGAAGGACTAAGGGGACATCAACCCGCTGACGAATTTCCGTCAGTCGTTCAAAATCAAGTTTTGGTTCAGCGGTGTAGAGGCCGTGAGCGGTGCCGATAGCAATGGCTAACGAGTCGATACCCGTTTTTTCTACAAATTCCCGGGCCTGTTCCGGATGGGTATAAAGCGCATCTTTGCCGTCAACGATAAGATCGTCTTCCTGCCCGCCGAGACGCCCAAGTTCAGCTTCAACGCTGACATCGTAGCGATGACAGTAATCAACCACGCTTTTCACCAGCGCAATATTGTCGGCAAAGGGGAAATGCGACCCGTCGATCATGACCGAGCGTACCCCGGCGGCGACTTTCATTTTGATGTCGGCCAGTTTTTCATGATGATCGAGATGTACCGCGAGAGGATGGTTCCAGCTTTTCGCCAGTTCTGCGGCGATGGCCACGATATTACCGACGCCTGCGTAGCTAAAGGTGCCTGGCGTACAGGCGACAATCAGCGGAGAGCGCAATTCTGCGGCGGTTTCCACCACCACTTGCAATGTCTCCAGGTTGTGGATGTTAAACGCCGGCACAGCATAACCTTCCTGCTGCGCCTTCTTTAGCATTGTTCTGCCTGAAATGATAAACATCCTTCCTCCGAAATCTTTCGTTTGTTTTCTGTGAAAGAATTTATAGGCTTTCGGAATGTTTTTTTGTGATTTTGATCTGATAAATGAAAGTTTCGAAATAAAATGGAAGTTATCGAAAGTCAGGCATAAAAAAAGCATGTCGGGCAGACATACTTCAGGCTACAGGCTAAGGGCGAAAAAATACCGGGTAGCGCTGGCGCTTACCCGGTCTACAGATTATGCGGTTATACCCTGGTCGGAGAAGGGTACTGACTGGATCAGGTCACAGGTGCCGGGTTAAACACTGCCAGCTGGTTATGCAATCCCCATTGATCTGAGAAAGTCTTTTTCCGGCCGCTGGCGACATCGAGAATAAAGTGAAATAGCTTCCAGCCCACATCTTCGATTGTCTCTTCACCCGTGGCGATGGTGCCTGCATTGATATCCATTAAGTCATACCAGCGGTTCGCCAGCTCGGTACGCGTCGCCATTTTAATGACCGGCACCGCCATCAGCCCGTACGGCGTGCCGCGTCCGGTGGTAAAGACCTGTACGGTAATGCCGGAAGCGACCTGCTGCGTGCCGCAGACGAAATCGCTGGCGGGCGTCGCGGCGTAAATCAGGCCGCGTTTGGTGGGGCGCTGGCCCGGCGACAATACTTCGACAATGGCGCTCTTACCCGATTTAGCGATAGAGCCCAACGCTTTTTCCACGACGTTCGCCAGCCCGCCTTTTTTGTTGCCAGGGGAGGGGTTAGCGCTGCGATCGGTTTTCCCCATATCAAGGTAGTTATCGTACCAGGCCATTTCATCCAGCAGGCGTTTACCCACGGCTTCGTTGATGGCGCGCGGCGTCAGAAGATGAATGGCATCGCGCACTTCGGTGACCTCCGAGAACATGACGGTCGCGCCGCAGCGTACCAGCAGATCGGAAGCATAACCCACCGCCGGGTTTGCCGTGACGCCGGAAAACGCATCGCTGCCGCCACACTGCATCCCGACGACCAGCTCGGAGGCCGGGCAGGTTTCGCGCTGGCGCTGGTTCAGTTTCGTCAGATGGCGTTCGGCGACCCGCAAAATATCGTCGACCATTGATTTAAAGCCGACATGCTGCTCGTCCTGTAAACGCACAATACTGGCGCTTTCAACGGCGATGGCGGGAACATCCTCGGTACCTTCCAGCAGTCGTTCCGGCTGCAGTTTTTCGCAACCGAGGCCAATCACCATCACTTCGCCGCCAAAATTGGGGTTAAGCGCGATATTATGAATCGTGCGAATCGGCACGACCGCCGCCGGCGCGTTGATTGCCACGCCGCAGCCGTACAGATGGTTTAGCCCTACAACGCCATCGACATTCGGGTATTTGGGCAGGAGATCGCGCTCAATTACTTTCACCACATAATCGACCACGCCCGCCACACAGTGCACGCTGGTGGTAATGCCAAGCAGATTTTTGGTGCCGACGCTGCCATCGGCGTTACGATAGCCCTCAAACGTATAGCCTTCCAGCGGCGGCAGCGGTTCCGGTACTTTGGTCGCCAACGGTAGCGTATTCAGCGGCGGCGCTTTTGGCAGTTCAACCAGCGACTCGTCGATCCAGCTTCCGCGCGGGATGTCGCGTACCGCATAACCGATGACTTCGCCATAACGGATGATTTCGCCGTGAGCGGGGATATCCGTCAGAGCGACTTTATGGCCTTGCGGAATATGTTCAGTCAGTTCCAGGCCATCCGGAAAACGTGTTCCGGCTTTAAGGCCGTGGTCATTAACAATAATTGCGACATTATCGGTTTCATGTACTTTTATATAAAACGCCGATGGCGATTCCTGGCGAATTTCGATATTGGCCATTGTTCAACATTCTCCAGCCTGGATGATAGAAATAGGATTATCTATTTTGGTTATGGTTAAATCGTTAAATCTCAATATAAGAAATAAAGTTCATGCATAATGAAATAAGAATGACAGGAGTATAGATATAAGAATGTGATCCAGATCACCGCAAATTATGAAATTTTTTATGTAGGGCAGGCAAAGCGTAAATGTGTGCATTAGCGCCCAGTATCATGGGCGTATGCTCAAAAATAAGCGTTAAATAAACCCTTTTTAATGAGCGTTTGCACAATGATTATCCGCCATAGGCTGTTTATACTGAATGGCGAATTCAGTGTATCTGACGAGTTATTTGAAAATATCATGATAATAATAAAAGACGATAAAGATATCAGAACGGTATATTGTGCTACAGGATGTGTACCACATTAGAAATAGAATGCGGAGACCCATTCTGATTTCAAATAAGCATTTTATTGTCGTTGCTATAAGTCATGGTGGCGGCATCACATGTAGAGAATTAAAGAAATAAGCGAAGGTATAAGCGATGAATAACGCTATTTTCCCGAATAAGTTTAAAGCGGCGCTGGCGGCGCAACAGGTGCAGATTGGCTGCTGGTCTGCACTGGCAAGCCCAATCACCACCGAAGTTCTTGGTCTGGCGGGATTTGACTGGCTGGTGCTGGATGGCGAACATGCGCCGAACGATGTGACCACCTTAATTCCGCAGTTAATGGCATTGAAAGGCAGCGCCAGCGCGCCTGTGGTACGTGTGCCAACCAATGAACCGGTCATTATCAAACGGATGCTGGATATTGGGTTTTATAACTTCCTGATCCCCTTTGTTGAAACGCAAGAGGAAGCGGCTCGCGCCGTCGCCTCGACGCGTTACCCGCCGGAAGGCATTCGCGGCGTTTCCGTTTCTCACCGCGCGAATATGTTCGGCACGGTGCCTGATTACTTTGCGCAGTCGAACAAAAACATCACCATTATTGTTCAAATCGAAAGCCAGTTGGGTGTCGACAATGTTGATGCCATCGCCGCAACGGAAGGCGTTGATGGCATTTTTGTCGGCCCAAGCGATCTGGCCGCCGCGCTGGGTCATCTCGGCAATGCTTCTCACCCTGACGTGCAGCAGACGATTCAACATATTTTCGCCCGCGCTAAAGCGCACGGTAAACCGTGCGGCATTCTGGCGCCGGTAGAGGCGGATGCCCGCCGTTATCTGGAATGGGGCGCGACCTTTGTCGCCGTTGGCAGCGATTTAGGCGCATTCCGCGCCAGCACGCAGAAGCTTGCCGACACCTTTAAAAAATAATCCTGGTATGGAAAGAGAGAACGCTATGACGATGAAAGTTGGCTTTATTGGCTTAGGCATCATGGGTAAGCCCATGAGCAAAAACTTACTGAAAGCAGGGTATTCGCTGGTGGTGTCCGATCGTAATCCTGAAGCGATTGCCGACGTCATTGCCGCAGGCGCGGAAACGGCCTCTACGGCGAAGGCGATCGCTGAACAGTGTGACGTCATCATCACGATGCTGCCTAACTCTCCGCATGTGAAAGAGGTTGCGCTGGGCGAGAACGGTATCATCGAAGGCGCGAAGCCGGGAACCGTATTGATTGATATGAGTTCTATCGCGCCGCTGGCAAGCCGTGAAATCAGCGATGCGCTGAAGGCGAAGGGCGTTGAGATGTTGGATGCGCCGGTCAGCGGCGGCGAGCCGAAGGCGATTGATGGCACGCTGTCGGTGATGGTGGGGGGCGATAAAGCCATTTTCGACAAGTACTACGACCTGATGAAAGCGATGGCGGGTTCCGTGGTGCATACCGGCGATATCGGCGCAGGCAACGTCACAAAACTGGCTAACCAGGTGATCGTGGCGTTGAATATCGCCGCCATGTCTGAAGCGCTGACGCTGGCGACTAAAGCGGGCGTCAACCCGGATCTGGTCTATCAGGCGATTCGCGGCGGTCTGGCTGGCAGCACGGTACTGGATGCGAAAGCGCCGATGGTCATGGACCGAAACTTTAAGCCAGGTTTCCGTATCGATCTGCACATTAAAGATCTGGCGAATGCGCTGGATACCTCCCACGGCGTTGGCGCGCAGCTCCCGCTGACCGCCGCCGTTATGGAAATGATGCAGGCGTTACGCGCGGATGGACACGGTAATGACGACCATAGCGCGCTGGCGTGCTACTACGAAAAACTGGCGAAAGTGGAAGTCACTCGCTAACGACGTTGTGCCCGGATGGCGTGTAGCGATCCGGGCCTGAATTTCAGGCTGGATAAGTGAAACGCCATCCGGCGTTGTGCAGTAACAGGCTACCACTATGAAAATCGTAATTGCCCCCGACTCCTACAAAGAAAGCCTTTCTGCCGCCGAGGTAGCGCAGGCGATAGAAAAAGGATTTCGGGAAATTTTCCCCGATGCGCAATATGTTTCTGTCCCGGTCGCTGATGGCGGAGAAGGAACGGTAGAAGCGATGATTGCCGCCACGCAAGGGAGTGAACATTCAGCGTGGGTGACGGGGCCGCTAGGCGAAAAAGTGAATGCCTGCTGGGGAATGTCCGGGGATGGTAAAACCGCGTTTATTGAAATGGCGGCGGCCAGCGGACTGGCACTGGTTCCGCCAGAAAAACGCAACCCTTTGATTACTACCTCGCGGGGAACGGGGGAGCTGATATTACAGGCGCTGGAAAGCGGCGCAAGCAATATCATTATCGGCATTGGCGGCAGCGCGACAAATGACGGCGGCGCGGGGATGATGCAGGCGTTAGGCGCAAAACTGCGCGATGCAAACGGCGCGGATATTGGTTACGGTGGCGGAAGCCTTCATTGTCTAAGCAACATTGATATTTCAGAGCTCGATCCCCGTTTAAAACTCTGCGCTATTCGTGTCGCTTGCGATGTCTCCAATCCTCTTATCGGCGACAATGGCGCATCACGAATTTTTGGGCCGCAGAAAGGCGCGACCGAAGAGAACATTGTTGAGCTGGACAGGAATCTTGCTCATTATGCCGACATCATAAAAAAATCGCTGAATGTCGACGTAAAGGCGGCGCCCGGCGCAGGCGCGGCAGGCGGTATGGGGGCGGCGTTAATGGCTTTTCTCGGTGCGGAATTACGCAGCGGGATCGAAATTGTCACGGCGGCACTGAACCTGGAGGAGCATATCCACGACTGTACGCTGGTGGTGACGGGAGAAGGGCGGATTGATAGCCAAAGCATTCGCGGTAAAGTGCCGATTGGCGTCGCGAATGTGGCGAAAAAATATCATAAGCCAGTGATTGGCATTGCCGGCAGCCTGACGCACGATGTAGGAATAGTACATCATTATGGCATCGACGCTGTCTTTAGCGTACTCACGCGCATCGTGACGCTGGAGGAGGCTTTTCGGGGCGCTTTTGACAATATTTATCGGGCATCCAGAAATGTTGCTGCCGCTCTGGCGATAGGAATGCGCAGCGCAGGGTGACAAAGTCGCGCGAACCCTCTATACTGCGCGCCGAAGCTGACCAGACAGTCGCCGCTTCGTCGTCGTCCTTTCGGGGAGACGGGCGGAGGGGAGGAAAGTCCGGGCTCCATAGGGCAGGGTGCCAGGTAACGCCTGGGGGGGAAACCCACGACCAGTGCAACAGAGAGCAAACCGCCGATGGCCCACGCAAGTGGGATCAGGTAAGGGTGAAAGGGTGCGGTAAGAGCGCACCGCGCGGCTGGTAACAGTCCGTGGCACGGTAAACTCCACCCGGAGCAAGGCCAAATAGGGGTTCATAAGGTACGGCCCGTACTGAACCCGGGTAGGCTGCTTGAGCCAGTGAGCGATTGCTGGCCTAGATGAATGACTGTCCACGACAGAACCCGGCTTATCGGTCAGTTTCACCTCTTCATAAAACCCGCTTCGGCGGGTTTTTGCTTTTACAGGGCGGCAGGATGAATGACTGTCCACGACGCTATACCCGAAAGAAAGCGGCTTATCGGTCAGTTTCACCTCTTCATAAAACCCGTCAGTGTAAGCTGGCGGGTTTTTGCTTTTACAGGGCGGCAGGATGAATGACTGTCCACGACGCTATACCCAAAAGAAAGCGGCTTATCGGTCAGTT